>NZ_JBFOCW010000054.1:0-36896 GCF_040908005.1 Aeromonas sp. s1(2024)
CCGACATTCCGCACCTGATTTAGGAATAAATTTGCCGATAGCGCTCACCCAATACCTCCAAAATGATCTGCTGGTCTCCTGTTAGCTCCGTTACTTGTGGCGGAGCTTCTCCCAGTCGATATTCATGGATGCCACCAAAGCGCAAAAAGATCCAACGGGCCGTCGGCTGCTGGGTCGGTTTCTTTTTCATATCAGCCACACTGCGATTCTGCTCCACTAATCCCTGCCGGATCCGGTGCTCCAACGCTGCGTAAATCATCAGGCTACAGGTCATCACCATGAGCAACGCTTCAATCCGCTCCGGCTTTTTCAGGTACAGTGAGGAGGTTAAAAACTCCGGGCTCTTGAGAAAACGAAAGCCCCGTTCGACATTCTGCTGCGCTTTATAGGTGGCCAACAGTTCGGCCATGGTCAGCGTATCGCTGTGGTCATTGGTCGCCAGGATGAACACCCCGGTCTGGTTGCGGGCCTCTTCAACGCAAGCCAGGCTAGTTGCCGCCAACCCAGTGATTTGAAACTGATGGCCAATTGGCTCTTCGCCACGCTTGGGTCTGCCACGTCCTGTATAAACGGGTTCACCTACCACTTCGGCATCCAGTTGCAGCAGCATCAAGCTGGCGGTAAAACAGCTCAACTCAGCTTGGGCATCCGCCTCACAAGCAAAGCGTCGGGCACACAATTTGGCGAAGGCTTTGAGCTCGCGGGTACTGTCTTTGAGCAGGTTTTTGGCCAATGTCTGCTGCTCGCGGTGGCTGGCCTGTTCGCTGCGCACCAGCAACCAACGTTGCGCGACCCCGGCATAATTCGCGTGTTGCCAACGGCCATGATAGCCATTGCCCAGAGCGGTCAGCGGTTGTGCACCTATGGTTGCCACGGCCTGCTTTGCCTCATTGAGAGTGACGGGCACCCGGGTCACAAATAGTTGCTGCTGTTGCGCCAGTAATTGCAAGGTATCGGCGCAGTACAGTGCGGCATCGCCGACCAGATAACGGCACTCCTGCGCGGCCTTGAGACTGTTCAAATGGCGACGAACGGTCTGGGCAAAGGCTTTGGTGTCATTACTATTGCCGCTCAGGGCCTGCATATAGACAGGTAGGCCGGCCTGATTTTCACAGATGAGCTCAAGGATCACTTGATTCAGCTCTGGCCGGTGATCACGACTATAACCACGCACCAGTTGCAGCTTACCGACCAGATCCCCATCGGCACAGTCATAGGCGCCATCGACGTGGAAGCTGGTAATATCGAGGTGCACTGCGGTGCTTTTGAGCCCCAGCCGCTCGACAACTTGCGCCGCCATCACCTGATACAAGGCGCTGACATCGGCCTCAAAGAGGGCATCGAGACAGCGACCGAGCACATCATCATTGAGGTCATCAGCACAGATCCCGGGGCCAATCAGGCGCTCAACCGGCTTGTTAGCGAAGAATTGCGGGAACATGTGCAGGGTGCTGCTGTGAAAGCCGAGGCCGTTCACTATCATGGCGACCAAGGCTTCACCATGTGAGACCTTGAAAGGCGGGGTTTTGGGGAGCAAGGCATCGATCATGCGGGCAATGCCCAGTTCCTGGCAGAGTGCGGCGACCAAACCAAGGTGATCGAGGTTACGGATCGAGATAGCGGGTGCGGCCATGATGATCTACCTGCAAAAGAGAGTAATAGATCAGAACGGCCGATCGCCGTCAAGCACTGAAAATAGCAAAATCAGGTGCGGAATGACGGCACCAAAGCTGACTGCCAGCTTGCCCGGGGTGGAAATGATCACGGCCGCGAGGCGGCCGTGATGGAAAGACACCGAGGGCTGTCACTCCGGACTATGAAGAGGGCTTGCGCTCCAGGGTCGCGGCAACGGATCTCGCCGCCGAGCCGGTGAGCAAGGGCTCACCCGGATAAAGCACCAGGGCCTCGGCCCGCAGGCGATCGGCCTCCTCATGCCTCCCCAGGGCATTGAGGGCGATCACCATGTTGGCGTAAATATTGGCCCTGGGGGTATGGCGCACGAACCCCTGCCCCCAGTCGAGATAGGCCTCCAGCTCTCCCTTGTTGTTGCTCTGCAGGCCCACCATCAGCCGCACCGCGTTCACGTCAAACTCCACCCGGGTCAGCCAGGCCATGGGATTGACGATGTCGAGCAGAAGCGCCGGCTGCTTGTAACCGCCCCGCTCATACTTGGTCACCACCCAGGCGGTGTGCAGGGCCGTCAGCATAAAGGGCACGACTATGAGGGGAATGGCGATGGCCGCGAAGCGCAGCAAGAGCCAGGGGCGACAGACATGCTCCCGCCAGTTGGCGTGGCCGGCCAGCCCCTCCTCCTCCACTTCCGCATCCACCACATGGATGAGCAGCAGCAGCGCCCACCACAGGGCAATGGCGTGGTAGAAGGGATATTCGGTCTGGGTATGCAGCAGGATGGGCGTGACCAGGGCCAGCAAGGCCGCCCCCCTGACGATGCCAGCACGACCCAGCCGCCATAGCAGGGCGCCCCCCATCAGCACCATGCCGAGCATGGGGGCCAGCCCCCCCTCCACCGCCCAGTAGAGAAACTCGTTGTGGGGGTGATCCAGGTTGTATTCGATCTGCACCATGGCGGGGTTCAGCGCCTTGTCGGCCATGTAGTGCTGAAGAAAAACGGACTCGAAGCTGCCGTAGCCCCAGCCGGTCCAGGGCGCCTCGGCGATGAGCCTGGCAGCATAGGGCCAGTAGACCGAGCGCATGCCGCCGGACTGGTAGATCTCGAGCCCCCGCTTGGCTCCCGCCAACCCATAGAGGGACAGCAAGCCCAGGGCGATGCCCAGCCCGGCCAATCCCAGCATCCGGCCCAGCTGGCACTGACGATAGAGCTGCGGCACAAGCAGGATAAGAGCCAGCGCCCCGCCCAGTTGCCCTACCCGGGATTGCAATACCACCAGCAGCAAGCTGGTGGACACTATCACCCCATAGCGCAGCGCCTGGAGCCAGGGATTATCCTCCTTTCGCAGTTCCAGCCAGATGGCCAGCGCCAGCCCGGTCGCCATAAAGCTCGCCATCACATTGGGTTGCTGGAAGATGCCGTAGGGGCGGTTGGCCCGAATGTCATAGCCTATCCAGTTGCCCGGCGTCAGCAGGTAATATTGCACCAGGCCGAGCAGCGCCTCGATGGCGACGGCCCCGAGCAGCAGATAGAGCAGCCTGTCGCGGGCCGGACGCTCCAGCCGCCACTGGTAGAGGCCGAAGAGGAACAGCAAACCGGCGAAGAGACCCAGCAGGCGCGGGATGGCGTAATCCTGGAGCTCGAAGCCGGGATAGGCCATGGGCAACAACAACAGCAAGGCCCCCAGCCAGAGCCCCAGCTGCAAGGATGAGATCACCAGCCGCTGGCGCAGCGTCACCTGCCACAGACCGAGGGCGATGACCAGGCTGGCGAAGATCCAGCCCCAGGCATTGAAGGGTAGATAGAGCCCGGCCCCCCCCGGGTTATGCATAAAGAAATGCATGCCCAGCAGCCAGTAAAGGGCGCTGACGATCACCATGCCCCTCGTCGTTGTCATCATTTTTTGCGGCCCCTTTCATCCATACAGGCAACTCCCATGTGCTGCGCCCAAAAAACAAAAGGGGGCTGATGCCCCCTTCGCTCATAGATAAACACTATACCTGTTCCGGCCTGCGAAACGCATGACGCACCAGCACAATCCCCACCCCCAGCATACCGCCGAGCAGGGTGGCCAGCACCACGATCAACGGGCGTTTGGGTTTGTCGCGGCTCAGGGGCTCATCAGGAGTATCGAGATAGGTGAAGGGGGTAAATTGCACAGCCTCGAGATCGATCCCCTTCAAACGGGAAATCTGCTGTTGCAATTCACTCAGCTTGGGTTCATAAACGGCCAGCTCAATGGTTCCGAGCAACTTCAACTTCTCTTCTAGCCCCTTATCACCCAAGGCAATCGGGAAACGAGCCTCGGCACTATAATTTTCCAAGGGGTGCGACACTGCAGCAGCCTTGGCAATTTGCAGCGACAACATGGTCTGATCCATCTCTTGCTTCAGTACTCGGCGGGCATCCTCACTCACCAAGCGCTGTTGGAGTTGGAGCGTTTCAATCAGGGTGATCTTCTCAAGATCCAACTGCCGTTTGAGTTCTTGGCGTTGCAGCTCGACGATGTAGTCGATATAGCCACGCAATTGCGCCAGCGAGCCCATTGCGGTATCCGCAGCAAAGGTCAACTCGATACCAGGCGTTTCCCCCTTCTTATCCACCGGCGTCGCGGCCACCAACTTGGCCCACTCCCGCACCCAGCGCCGCTGAGCCTTATCATCGAGTTGCAGCTCATTGATCGCCTGCTTGAATTGCGCGCTCTTCTCAAGGAAATCACGACGATTTTCATAGGCATTGAATTCCATGATGAATGCCTTATAGGCCTGCTCCCCAGTTGGCACTCCTTTTAACCCCACCAATGCTGCCCGTACGGCGGCATTTTGCAGCACTAGCGTATCTTCTTGCTTGGGCTCGGCAACCACCGCCTTTGCGGACCACTGCTGGGGTGCAAACAAGGCATAACCTATCCCCGCTGAGGCAAACAGCGCGGTGACGATCAGGATCAACAATTTCTGGCGCCACAACACCAGCACCAATTCACGCAAGTCGATTTCATCAGCAGCGGCTTGCCAGCCCAGTGGCAATTGAGCGTCAGAGTTGGGGGTTATCTCTTTGTTGGTCATAACAGCGGTCATTTCCTAATCAGTTTGGAGAGTGAATAAAAGGGGGCCTGACGATCCTTGTCAGACAGGACCAAGGGTATATTTTCCATCAGCGGCCAGGCAATAGCCAACTCGGGGTCAGCCCAATTGAGTGTCCGCTCATATTCGGGACAGTAATAGTCGGTGCATTTGTAGAGCACCGTTGATTCCTCGCTTGTTACATAGAAGCCGTGGGCAAAGCCGGGGGGGATCCAGAGGGACATGGGCTCGTCGGCATCAAGATACTGCCCTACCCACTGACCATAGCTACCGCTGCCCGGTCGCAAGTCAACCGCCACATCGAAGATGGTGCCGGAGATCACCTGCACCAGCTTGCCCTGCGGCCGCTCGACCTGATAGTGCAGGCCGCGCAGCACCCCTCGGCATGAACGACTCAGATTGTCCTGCACGAAAAAAATATCGCGGCTGCCGTCAACACCGTGGCCACCGAAATAAGCGGCAAACTCCTGCTGGCGAAACAGCTCCATAAAACTGCCACGCTCGTCGGCATACTGCCGATGCTTGATTAACACCACATCGGGAATAGCCAGAGAAATAAATTCCATCAAACCGACTCTGTAATATTGGCCTTCCTCCTACACGACTTCCCCACTTGGTAAAGGAAGAGCAAAAAATGCCCTCCCCTTACCAAGGGGAGGGCCAGGGAGGGGTTCTTCTAACGTTCTTTTCTTGCACATCAGCATAAGTAACGATCCATCACCTCTGCAAAAGCTGGCGCAACGTATCCTCAACGCCCTTATGCCAGTGAGGCAGCTCGAGACCGAAGGCATCACGAAACCTGGTCGTATCAAGGCGGGAGTTAAGTGGCCGCTTGGCTGCTGAGAGATAGGCGTGAGTTGGCACGGCATTGAGTTCGCTTATCTTGAGATCACTCCCCTGTTTTCTCGCCTCGGCAAAGATAAAGCGGGCATAGTCGTACCAGCTGGTCTCCCCCGCAGCGGTCACATGATAGAGCCCATCCAACGCCGGGTTACCCAACGCCTGCTCGATAGCAGTCAGCGTCACCCTGGCTAACATGGCTGCGGAAGTGGGCGCCCCTATCTGATCACAGACCACGGAGAGAGAAGCCTGCTCCTGCCCCAAGCGCAGCATGGTTTTCACAAAATTGTGCCGATAGGGGCTGTGCAGCCAGCTGGTACGCAGGATCAGATGGCGGCAACCGCTGGCCTGAATGGCCTGCTCCCCTTGCCACTTGCTCAATCCATAGACATTGAGGGGAGCCGGTCTATCCTCTTCTCGCCAAGGCCTGTCACCGCGACCATCGAAGACATAGTCGGTGGAAAAATGCACCAACAGAGAGCCAACCCGTCTTGCCGTTTCGGCCAATGCCGCGACCGCCTGCGCATTGACCTTGTAGGCCATCTCTGGCTCGCTCTCTGCCTGATCGACTTGGGTATAGGCGGCGGCGTTGATAATCACGTCAGGATGAGCCAGACCAATAAATGCCACTAATGCGCAGTGATTGACAAGACTGCACTCATCTCTATCTGGCGCAATCAGTTGCCAACTCGACTCTCCATCCAACAACGCTCTGGAAAGGGCTTGCCCCAACTGGCCACGAGCCCCCAATAGCAAGATCCGCACCTCGCTTACCGCGCACCAAAACCTGTCAGGATAGTCCGAATGGTCTTGAACACGATGAGCACATCCAACCAGAGAGAGAAGTGCTTGATGTAGTAAAAATCGTGCTCGATCTTGATGCGGGTGTCGTCGGCGTCGGCTGCATATCCATGTACCACTTGCGCCCAACCGCTAATTCCCGGCCGCACTATGTGGCGATACATATAGAAAGGGATCTCCCGCTCGAATTGATCGACAAAGGTACGCTGTTCCGGCCTTGGCCCAATCAGGCTCATATCCCCCTTGAGCACGTTGAAAAACTGCGGCAACTCATCGATACGCAGCTTGCGGATCACCTTGCCCACCCGGGTGACGCGCATGTCACCATCCTGGGCGAACTGAGCACCGGCCTTCTCCGAATCCTTGCACATGCTGCGAAACTTGTAGATGCAAAAATCCTTGTTGCCCTTCCCCACCCGGTTTTGCAGGAACATCACGGGGCCTGGGCTCTCCAGCTTGATGAGGATTGCCGTCACCAGCATCAAGGGCGAGAAGAGCGGGATCGCGATCAACGCAGCCAGGATGTCCATACCACGCTTAATGAAGGCATAGACGGGCGAAGGCAAGAGGGAACCAAGCTGGTTCTCGTGCAAGTGATCAATCTTCACTCGACCAGTGAGCGCCTCACTGATCTGCTTGATATGATAAACGGGAATATGGGCCAAGGCGCACCGAGCCAAGAAACGCTCCCACTCACCCGCCAACTTTTCATCCCGTAGATCTGCCACCACAGCGTCATAGCGAACGGCACCCAAATCCGGTTCATCCAGCAGGCGCCACTGTACGCAAGAGTGCCGAGTCAAGGCCTGGTAGTCACCAAAGGGCAATAAGGCATACTTAGGAGTCCGGTAACGACGACCGATGAAGTAAGCCAACCAGCAGCAGAGCAGGGCCACCACATACGACTCGAACAGTACCTGCCGGCTGTAAGGTAAGCGTAAGAAGAAGAGGATCCCGACCAGTGCACCGTAGAGGGTGGTCACTGTAGGGATCATATAGGCAACCGGGCTGGCACCTGGATAACGTAGAAAGCGATGAAGAACAATCCCCGTCAGCAAGAATGCAATAAAGGCCCCACACAGAGTATTAACTCTAACCGCATCAAGATGACGCCAAAATTCCCAGCCCCAGCGCTCGATAGCAGGTAAACAAACAGCGAGCACTCCCCCAATGAAGAAAAGAGAAGTAGCGCTAAATAACATACGCTCATACCAGCGTGAATGACGTCTGAGATAGCTCAATTATAACCTCACAATCCATTATCATAACTATATTTCGCACTAGCAATTACGTTTAAGTATATTTATTACTGGACATTAAACATTTAAAACCGTAGCGAATACTTTACAGCATTTATATCGGGCGAACATTTTTTAATAAATGATTAATCCATGCTTCGACATCAAATGGAGATGTAGCATCGCCCAATAAACATTGATACTCTTTCACTCTATCTAAAACAATATTTCGGTCTAGTTCCAAGCCACTACGACGCTCAATAAACCTAACATCTCCTGACATGCCATGTAATAAAGTAAATATATTGGTAGTGTAAAGCGCTGTTGTTGATGATAGGGCTTCCCATGTACGCATAGTCAATCCTGATTGTGATGGATGATGTATGTCTATAACGTATGTAGATTCTCTATAAACACCCTCTATATCTGCATTGGATAGTACATTAAAAGTCAGCCAAGATGCTGGCATGCATCTTAAATTTCTATCATAAAAAAAATAAAACAAATACTGCAATCTACTTTGGAAGAATATTTTTATGAAAGAATTAGCATTAGGGTGATTTAATAAGAAGCGATTCAATACAGCAACTCGATCGCTATGATAACTACCAACAAAAGAAAAGTCATATTTTTTGGTGATTACATGTCTATTTCTCTCCATAGTTTTATAGAAAAATAATGGCATGTAAGAAAATCCATATTTAAGGCAGTCTTCAGGATCGAAGCTAAAAACTGAGTCTGCCGACTTTGATAATTCTAAAAAATTTGGTGCATTTTTTACGGAGTCCCATGAATAAACAACAATATTTATTTTTGGTTTGGCGATTTTAAGATGAGTAAGAAAAGTTCTATCTATACAGGTTCCTTTTACAATGAAAACTGTAGATATATCATCCATCCTATCAGATAGATAATCAAGAATCAGTGTTGAATGCTTTCTTGAATAAATTTTTTGAAAATGAAGGACGTTATATTTTATAAGGGCCTTAAGTAATGAGCTACATTCTGGTCTGTCAGAAAAAGAATATACTTTTTCATATCTCAAAGAAAGCTCTTTCTCAATTAACCCCTTGTAATTAAAAAAATCTGGGCAGATAAAAATACAGTTATTGGCCATTGAACGCCCCCTCCCATTTCAAAGATGAGAAATTATATTTTTTTATAACTCTTGCGGGGTTACCAACAGCAATAGAGTAATCAGGAATATCCTTTGTAACGACGGCATTCGCACCAATGATTGATGACTGGCCAATTTTAACCCCTGGTAGAATTACCACTCCCTCCCCAATCCAAACATTATCATAAATAATAACAGGAGATGTACTCAAAGCTCGTTGAGCAGCAAAAGAATCTGGGTGTGAGTGTAAATCGCCTGAATAAGAGCCATGATTAAGGTCAGAAATAAAAACCCGACTTGCGATCAAAACATTATTACCAATCTCGACTTTATCTGCAGCGACAATATGCACAGAGTCATTAATCTGACAGTCACGACCGAAAGATAACTTGGTAAGTTTATTGTGATTTTCTGAACTATCGTAAGCTTCTATTCTGCAATATCGTCCCGTACTCAAACCAACACCAAAATCTACCAGCCTTTTCCCCCTGCACTCAAATGGTAATCTTATTATTTTGGATCGACTAAAAAATATCATTGTGTATAACTTACATATAAATAAGTTAAGCCCACCCCAAAAACCATAATGTTTATAATAGTTCATTTTTGTTTTCTCAGCCTTATAAGACTCGATATGATAACCCTTCTTATAAATTTTAACAGTGAGAATATGACCAAGAAGATGTATTTAGTAAGCGATATTTTACCATCCCGAAAGATCGATAAGTAGTTATGAAGCTCTCCTCTTTCCATTGAGAGCAAATTTCCACTTAGGCCACTTTCTCCAAACATAGACTTCCCACCACCAAAGTTTATTTGGAGTTTATCAATAAAAACACATCTGTAAGAGTATGCAATGTTATAAAAAAACAATCCCTCCTCCGCATGCCTCATCCCCTCTTTAAAGAGTCCAACACTAGGCAATATACTACTTCTAAACATAACTGTTGATGGCTGAAAATAGTTTCTAGTAATTAGGCTTTTAAAGTCTATCACATATACGTCATCAGCTATCTTGGCGAATTTTGAAACATCTAGACCTGTAGAGTTAAACCTTCCACCACAAAGAGAAATGGAATCATCAGAATCCATCAAATCTATCTGATATCTTATCTTACCAGGCAGCCAAACATCATCTGAATCTAGAAAAGCAATATATTGCCCAGTTGATATACGAATACCAGTATTTCTAGCAGACGCGACACCACCATTTTCTTGAGTAATAACCTTTATATTGTTGATGGATCTAATGTTAATGAATGATTCTATAACTGCAAGCGAGTTATCTGTAGAACCATCATTAATGATTATAACCTCGAAGTCATCATTACTGACATTCTGTAGATAAACTGAATCAAGCGCAGATACAATTGTACGTTCGGAATTATATGACGGTATTATTATGCTCAACTTCACGCTGAAACCACCTATATTTTAAATGGGATTAACTCATACCACTTTGAAGCTATTAAACTAACCTCATATTTTTTGGATGACGCAAAAGCCTCTTTCTGTAGGCTATTATAAATAAGTTCATCTTCTTTTATTGATTGTAGGCATGAGTAAAAGTCACTATATATAGTGTCGGAATCAAGTAAATAACCATTAAAACCATCGTTTATTATTTCTCTTGGCCCAAATGGACAGTTAACTGAGATAATTGGAATACCAAGGGATAAGGCCTCTAAAAATGCCATTGGGAATGCTTCTGTTTTTGAAGAACATAAATAGAATGAAGAACCGGCAATGCATTCATTCACGTTTTCAACAAAGCCTTTAAATTTAACATTCTGAGAAATACCCAATACATCGGCATACGCTGATAGAACAGGCTTTAGCTCTCCATCTCCATAAATTTCCAAACACCAGTCAGTATTCTTCAATAAGAAAGGAGCTATCTCTTGCAGCATGAACGAATAGTTTTTTACATCGACCAACCGACCAATTGAGACGAGGCGTTTTGAGGCTAGAGAGCTTGATATCGATATTGATTTAAATGAAGATGGATTGTTAATTAATTTTATTCTATCAGTACTAATAAATTTAGAAAAAATATTAACGTCATGTTCTGTAAGTGGCACTACATAATTTGATTTCTTGTACGCAAGTATTCTTAGCAGCCTTACTAAAAATGAATGTGCATTGTATTGAGAGTGTTCAGCAGCAATAAATTCAGCATATTTAAAATAATTAAGAACACCATAAATACAGCTTATATTTGTCAGCGTACTGATAACACAATGCCCCTCAGATAACTGTCTAATTTTTATTACCGAGCGAAGGATATTGTAATATAACTCTAGCTTACCTAAATATTTCTTCTGAGTAAGATACGTTATATTTACATTTTCTGGGAATTTATATGATGGATTATCCCCTACTTTGAAAATAGAATAGATGTCTACATCATAACCATCTTTAACAAACTGCTCAGTCAAAACAGAAATAACTCTCTCAATACCACCTAGCAAGGTTATATCAAGAGTGATAAATATTATCTTCCCTTTTGGCTCTTTGTTGTTCACCCTCCCCTCCCTACTCTTTGCGATCTGAAAATGAATGCCATAAAAACTAATGTCATCCCAAAAATTCCTCCTCCCAGAGTCATAATATAGATAAGGAAAGACAGGTAGAATGGTAGAATTTCATTATTATTAACACAAACTCTTCTACAACATGATAAGAAAATGCATATATAAGGAATAGAAAAAAGCCATCCATAGTTTAATGTCATCTGAAATACTGAGTGATGAGGTGAATTTTTAAACACATTATCCAAATACCAATCAATATCAATGCCAAATATATAGTTCATCGGCTTGGTAATTAACTGCTCAATAAAAAGAACCGAAGCTAGAGATCGATCAAGATTAGAACGGTCAATCAAACTTCCAGAAAATTTCTCATCGACTGTAGTAACATGCGCAGACTCTGGAGGCACATATGAAACAAAGAAATAATTAATAGCCAATGGTAGAAATATAATGATGATGCACGAAACCCAAGCGCGGCTCAAAAATAACATTATTTTTTTAATGAAATTAAATTTCATAAGAATGTTAAGTATAAAAAAACACAAACAAACTAATACATATGCCCGACTTAGTGTTACAACACCAATAATAAATGGAGCTATAGAATATATTCGCCCAATGTTATAATAAACATACACTGAGAACAAAAAAATCATCATCGACGAATAATTAGAGTCAATATAACTTAGGACGGGACGTCCATCTAGATCAAACATTAGTAGCTGAAGGCACACTGATATTGTGCCAACACCGACAAAGGTCAACTTTAGTTTATACGAGATTGAATAATATCGCTCTGACATTATAATATAAAATATAGACAAGTACACCCAATGTATAACTAAATACCCTCTATATATTATGGCTAACACTACACTAAAGAGCATTAATGAGAATAAAACAAAATCAACAATTCTTACTTTGGCCAATAAATTATCATAAATATAAAACGGAATAACTAATAAAAATATAAAAGTAAACAATGACAATATTGAGTTCAAAAAAAACAAATTAGATGGATCTTGTCTGTTATTATTGAGTATAAATAAAGAAAATACGGTTAGAACAAAAACTAAGTTAATGACTAGAGCTCGTTTATTAATTAGCATTCAATCCGACCTCAATAAACTACCTAACCAAGCATCTATGGAATAATCTTTCTTCTCATAATGGCTTACTTTTCTTTTAAGAATAGAGTTTATATCTAATGAAAAATCATTTATATCGTATAAAGATATCATATTTTCATCATAGAACTTTTCTTTACGGATCATATAATTATTTGTCAATAGTTTGCTCCCACAACCTATAGCTTCAATTGTCCTCATTGTTAGACCTGATTGAGTGACATGTGAGATGTCTAGCACTATAGAGCTTTTTTCCATTATTGACAAAACATTATGATATTTTATGTTGGAAAATGTGAAATAATCACTGGGAACATATTGTAATTTTTTCTCAAAAAATTTTAATGAAAGATACTTAAGGGGATTTATCTTTATCTTTATCTTTATCTTTATTTTTTTTGAGTACAACTGATGTATTCTTTTTATTATATTCAATCTTTCTTCTGTATAAACACCAACAAAACTTAAGTCGTACGAATGTACAATGTCATGACTACCAGATTTTATGTAGAAAAGAGGTTGGTAGTGAAATCCAAATACCCTACAATCGTCTGGATCAAATGAATACATCGAAAAATTATTTCTAAAATGAGTAACTGCTTGCGGGTTATTCTTTACTGAATCCCATTGATAAGATATTTTTTTTTCAAAAATAAAAACTCGATTTAGATAATCAATAACTCGCTGATCGACAAACTCTCCTCTTATAACAAAAAGTACGTTATATTTATAATTTTTCGATTTCAATTCTCTCAAACTATTTAATAAAATTGTTGTTTGTAAAGCCTCATAAACTCTATAGCTAATTTTATGCAGAATATCCCATAGAAAACCTATCTTCTTTTCTTTTAAATAATCTACGCGGTAGCCATGTCTTTCTAATCTTTTGACAATTTCCAGGTGATATATGTTGAATTCTGGAGCTATAAATAACAGTCTCAAATCTTGCCTCCACATAAATGAAAAGCGTTAAATATTTCGCTCCCATTGAGAATTATTGATACTAAATTTTTTTATTATCTTTGCTGGATTACCAACTAAGACAGAGTAATCAGGATAATGACCTCGGACAACAGAATTACACCCAACAATACAATGCTTTCCTAAATGGCTGCCGGCCATGATCTTCGTACCACTACCAATGAAACATTGCTCTCCAATTATAGTTGGACTTACAGATAAAGGCTGTAACCCTATGGGAATGGTAATATCTGAATATACATGATCAGTATCTTGTATCATGACATCAAAAGAGATCAAGCAATTATCACCAATAAATAGTTCGCCAGCAGCAGTAATATGGCATCGCTGCTGAATAGTTACACCATCTCCAATTGTTATTTTAGGATTGAACTTTTGATCTTCATGACTTTTTATACCTTCTATTCTCGCGGCATCCCAAATAAATACATTGCGACCTAAATGAATAAATTCTGGCGTCAGGAAAAGTGGTTTTCTAATCAAACTGCCCCGCCCGCTATGTAAAAAAAACAAACGATAGAAAAATCGCATCTTAAGTTTGAAATATAAGTTTTCTATATACTGATATCTCTTGAATGGACTTAAAAGAAAAAACATTTTTATTTTATCTGCAATTTTCATCTCCCCCCCCTCTATAAGAGTTAGTCACAAAATTATATATATCGATTCATATATGACATTACAATATAGAAACTTATATCTTCACATACTCGCTTGTGAATAATTATAATGACTTTCAATATATTCTTTTAGTTGTATGTCATCCAGATCCCACCAATCTTTACCATCGACTTTCTCTGGAACATTTCGATACCTAATGACTTTAGCAGGAACCCCCCCCACAATAGCGTAATCAGGGACATTCTTTGTGACAACTGCACCAGCACCAATAACAGCACCATTTCCTATTGAAATACCGTTCAAAATAATAGCATTGGTACCAATCCAGACATCATTCCCAATATCTACTGGCTTTAATTCATCAGAAAATTTAACTTTTTTCAAAATTGATTTATCAACTAACTGATAGGGAAATATAGTTTCAACAGAATAAAACACTGGATGTGTAGATATATAATCTATAGGATGTGAGCCTAGTCCTATTTTTACGCCATCAGCGATGGAACAAAATGCGCCAATACGGGTATGACTTATAAAACCACTACCCGCTAAATATGTATATCGCCCCACCTCTGAGCGTAGTATATTAGCACGGCCAAAAAGTATACTTTTATCTTCAAAACTAGATGTTTTATTTTTTCTCTTATAGAATTCAGATTTTATTATTATCTTTTTCCTGCTAACTTCCATTTTAAATAATGTTAATAACCCTTCGAATATCATAAATAATCCTTCGCAAAAGAAATACTGCTGAAATGAGGATCAACAATTGGATAAATAGAACTATTTCTGACATGGGGAAATATCCCAATAAAAAAACACTAGATAGAGAAAGCATTGGTATTATAAAGAACGGTATTGATATTTTCACCATGCTATTTCTAAGAGCACTTTCTGATGAGAATTTATATGCATATGCAACCATTAATAAAAGAGCTGAACACATTGTTGAATATGCAATACCTATCGCTCCAAATTTTTTTACAAAGAAGATGGATAACAATAAGTTAATAATTCCCTCCATAAGGGGATAATGAGAAATCCTAAGCTGTTTGCCTTCTGCCACAAGTTTCATGCCATAAGGTGACACAACGATCCTTATCGAAAAGGCTGCAAGAAGGTAATTGAATATTTGATTTGTTGGTCCAGCTTTGTCGGCGCCAACCCATAAATTTAATACAATTTCAGATGCATAGTGAGATATATTTAACCCAATAACGATGAGAACTGACAACAGCAATGATAGCTTTACAACTAAATTATCTACCTCATTATGTAACCCTTTAGCATTTAATTTTACAACGGGTTGTATTATTGGATTGATAATGGCACCAGCTATCCCCACAACTGCATTAATTAACGTGAGTGCCAATATATAATATGCTAGATGTTGAAAGTCATATTTCCCAACAATAAAAGCTCCAGTGCCTGATATGAAAAATTGCGCTAAATTCCATATAGCCAATCCGCCACAAAATGACAACAGAGCTTTCATTCCATCAGATATTTTTAAGATGATTCTTGATTTCTCTCTCTTTTTGTACTCAGTAAAAATAATTGCATATGAAATAAAATTTACTAAAAAATAAGATATGGCCATCGGCAGAAGACCATATCTTGAAAAGAATATTATAGCAAAGCCAAGAAAAACTCTAGAGAACAAATTGATAGTCGCTATTATATCATTTCTTTCTATACCCGTGAAATACCCGGAGAATATAGATGATAGCAATCCAAGAGTAAATGATATACATACCACAACAAAAGAAATCTCATATTCCAGATTACCATCATTCATTGTTATAGGGATAAAAAAATTAAAATTTATCACTGCACATATTATTGCAACAAATGCAATGCTCATGCTTAAAAAACAAATGACTAATGAGTTAGAGATTGTGTTCCGAAACAATGTATCATCATTATTGAACTTAGCCAGCGATGTAAATCGACCAACAGCAATTTGAGCACCGAATCCAAGGAAACTAATGAAAAGTCCAAATTGTAAGATTAACGACCAAACAGAAAACTGTTCTAATGTAAGATTTTTCAATATAAATGGAGAAACCACTATTCCTAAAATGACATTTGAAAATCCATTTATAATGTTAGATATTGAGTTTTTAATAAGTCGATTAAAGCCACTCATTTAAAGATCCATCAGTTTATCTTTAAACTCTACAATCATACTTTCTATGTCGGAAAGAACATTTCTAGGAGAGTAGTCTGGTAAAATAGAAAGTAGAGAACTTATATTTGTCACAGGAAATACTTCATTGGGAAACTTAATTTTGTTCCAATTAATGGCACATCCAGTATGTTCTTGCAGTACATCTGCAATTTGCTGTGCCGTAACATTAAATCCAGATGCAATATTTATTATTTTACCAAGGCTAGCTGGATGCTTAGATAAATATATGCATGTAGTTGCCACATCCATCACTGAAACATAGTCTTTGGCATAATCATGGCTAATATACATGTCAACCTTGCCATGATTGATCGCATTACGGGTGATCGCCGGTAGGAAAAGTGGACTATGCAGGGCTACGCCATAAACATTGCTCGGTCTGACGATGGTTATGTCACGACCACTTTTCAAACAAAGCTCTTCTGATACCAGTTTAGTCAGGTTGAACAACCGACGTTGATCATCGGCGCATACCTTCAGGTCATCTCCTTCTGCAGAGGAGTCCTGGTTCATATATACGCGGGTTGAAGAGACATAGAGGAGGCGTTCAAACTTACCTCGAGCCAGCAGTTCGGCCAGCAAGCGGCAGTTGGCATCAAACACGCCCAACGGGGCATTCTTGCAGTCACCCTGTCCCGCACTGTAGATCACAGTCCCCAGATCGGTATCGAATACGCTTGCATCGTCGCGCGTAGGCACCCACACATCCTGGCCGGCAGCTTCCAGCATGCTGACGATCTCGCTGCCGATAAAGCCCCGCCCGCCAAACACTGTGTAACGTTTCATGCTCACCACCCATTCACCAGGTTGTCACGGATCTGGGCCAGCGTGGGTTGCACACTGTCTTTCGGTGACAACAGCGGCGCCGTCAACGGCCACTCGATCCCCAGTGCGGGATCATTCCACAGCAACCCGCTTTCATCGGTCGGGTCATAGTAATCAGTACACTTGTATTGGAAATCGGCCGTTTCACTCAGCACGCAGAAACCATGGGCAAATCCAGGCGGAATGTAAAACTGAACCTTGTTTTCTCCCGTCAGCAAGACAGATTCATGCTGACCAAAAGTAGGAGAGTCTGGCCTCAAATCGACGGCAACATCAAATACACAGCCCAGGGTCACAGTGACCAGTTTTCCCTGTGGTTTGGTTTTCTGGAAATGCAGACCGCGCAGGACATTTTGTGTAGAACGCGAGCGGTTGTCCTGAACAAAATCCGGCGTGATTCCGGCGGCCTTGTAACGCGCTTCCTGGTAAGTTTCATAAAAGAAACCGCGCTCATCGCCAAACACTTTCGGCTCAATAATCAGCAGGTCTGCAATTTTTGTTTTGATTACATTCATGTCGGCATCTCTTATTTGATCAGACTCAACAAATACTTGCCATAACCGGTTTTCACCATACTGCTGCCAATATCCTTGATTTGGTCACGGTTCAACCAACCATTGTTAAGCGCAATCTCTTCAAGACATGCGATCTTGAATCCTTGGCGCTTTTCAACGGTTTGCACGAACTGAGAAGCTTCAATCAGAGAATCATGGGTACCGGTATCAAGCCATGCGAAGCCACGGCCCAGCTGTTCTACCTTCAGCTGGCCACGCTCCAGATATGCTTGGTTGACGCTGGTGATTTCGAGCTCTCCACGCTCAGACGGCTTGATGCTCTTGGCGATCTCGATAACGGAGTTGTCATAGAAATACAAACCTGTGACAGCCCAGTTCGATTTCGGTTTTATCGGTTTTTCTTCGATTGACTTGGCACGGAATTCTTCATCAAATTCAACGACGCCAAAGCGCTCGGGATCCATGACCTTGTAACCGAAGACGGTGGCCCCTTCCTGATTGGCAATCGCCTTTTGCAGCTGTTTGCCGAATGCCTGACCAAAAAAGATATTGTCGCCAAGCACTAGGCAGACGCTGTCTTGGCCGATGAACTCCTCACCCAGAATAAAGGCCTGGGCCAGTCCGTCCGGTGACGGTTGAACCGTGTATTGCAGATTGATGCCGAACTGCTCACCGTTGCCAAGCAGGCGCTGGAAACTTTCCGAATCCTCGGGCGTCGTGATGATCAAGATATCCTTGATACCTGCCAACATGAGCACGGAGAGGGGATAGTAAATCATCGGCTTGTCATAAATCGGCAGCAGTTGCTTGGAAATGCCACGCGTGATGGGGTGAAGACGAGAGCCTGAACCACCTGCCAGAATAATGCCTTTCATTACTTCTTCTCCCCGTACTGCTTATCGATCCAGGACTGATAGGATCCACTCTTCACGTTGTTGACCCACTGCTGGTTATCCAGATACCACTGCACTGTCTTGCGGATACCGGATTCAAAGGTTTCTTGCGGTTGCCAGGCGAGCTCGGCGCTCATCTTGCTGGCGTCAATGGCATAACGGCGATCATGGCCAGGGCGATCGGTCACATAGGTGATTTGATCGCGGTAGCTTCTCCCCTCACCCCGGCCCTCTCCCCCAAGGTGCGAGGGAGACAGAGGTACCATCTCGTCCAGCAGATCGCAGATGGTATGAACGACGTCCAGATTCTGTTTCTCGTTATGACCGCCAATGTTGTAGGTCTCGCCGATCACGCCTGTAGTGACCACGGTATAGAGTGCACGCGCATGATCCTCAACATAGAGCCAATCGCGGATCTGGTCGCCCTTGCCATAAACCGGCAGCGGCTTGCCATCCAGCGCATTGAGGATGACCAGCGGGATCAGCTTCTCAGGGAAGTGGTAAGGACCGTAGTTGTTGGAGCAGTTGGTGACGATGGTCGGCAGGCCGTAGGTACGGCGCCAGGCGCGTACCAGATGGTCGCTCGAGGCTTTGGAAGCAGAGTAGGGGCTGCTGGGAGCATAAGGGGTGGTTTCGGTAAAGAGCGGTAGAGCCTCACCAGGAGCGGCTTCATCCGGATGGGGCAGGTCGCCATACACCTCGTCGGTGGAGATATGGTGGAATCGGAAGGTTGCCTTGCGTGTCTCGTCCAGGCCGTTCCAGTAGGCACGAGCCGCTTCCAGCAGCATATAGGTGCCGACGATGTTGGTCTCGATGAAATCGGCAGGGCCGGTGATGGAGCGATCGACGTGACTCTCGGCAGCCAAGTGCATCACGGCATCAGGCTGGTGCTGGGCAAACACCCGATCCAGTTCGGCGCGGTTGCAGATATCGACCTGCTCAAACGCGTAACGATCGCTGTTGGATACCGCCGCCAGGGATTCCAGGTTGCCTGCATAGGTCAGCTTGTCGAGGTTGATAACGGCGTCTTGGGTGTCACGAATGATGTGGCGAACAACAGCCGAACCAATAAAACCGGCACCGCCGGTTACAAGGATCTTCATTGAAAGGTTCCCGATTGCAATCGAACGAAAAGGATATATTTTTGGTTTGCAGCGGTGCTGCATACTAGTTTAGGTGGGAGTCTTTAACCCCCTCCATGCTCCCCGATGGAAAGGGGATGAGATATTTGAGCTGGTAAATGATTAGGCTACCGCCCCTGAGTTACAGCTCCCAACATGCTGCTTTTAACCTGATTGTGCGCGCTGTTGGTCATCACATCCTCCAGCTTCTTGTTTTGGTTGATGCCTCACAATGGCGTTACATCACATTACTCGGCCAGGGATTTCTGGCGGCGGCATTGTACACATCTTGGGCAACCGAGAGCCCCAAACCCGATTTTGGGCGAGATTCTATCTCGTTTGGCCCGGGGATGAATAGTCACAATCGCATAAAACCTCTCTTACGGTAGGGATTCAAAATAGACACTCATTCGGCCTTCCGACCTTTCCCGCTCAACATCCCTCTTTGCCCATCCCCAGAAGTTGCTTCCGAACACCAGCGCCAAGCGATAAAAATGAAATTATTCAGTTGATTACACCCGTATGCCTGTAGTCCAGGATGACCAGAATGCCTTGTGCCAAGTTGTAACGGCGAGCCCTGCTGCAACAGCACAGCGAGTCTCCGTCCCCACTGCTGCGATCAGAACAGTCGTAACAAGTCACCAATGGAACTCCAAGAGTCCCCCCTCTGATTCGATGGATTGATCACGATGACACTCGAAAGGCATGGCTGCCGATGCAAGGACGGGGGATGTAAACAAAGGCAGGCATGATTCAGTCCCGATACAGGGGGATCAGGTAGGATCCGCATTGACTCTCCTTCTTGTTGACCCTCTAATTGACAGCCTGGACCCTTATCATCATGCATCTTATGAAAATCCTACTGGTCGAAGACGACAAGCTGCTCAATCACCACCTCTCCACGCTGTTGACCGAGGCCCAGAATCAGGTTCACAGCACGGACAACGCCCAGGTGGCGCTGCACTATGCGACCGACTACCCCATCGACGTGGCCATCATCGATCTCGGCCTGCCGGACATGGACGGCCTGCAGCTCATCAGCCGCCTGCGCGAACAGCAGATCCCCTTCCCCATCATAGTGTTGACCGCGCGGGGCAACTGGCAGGACAAGGTGGAAGGGCTGGAGGCCGGGGCGGACGACTATCTGGTCAAACCCTTCCAGAAGGACGAGCTGCTGGCCCGCCTCAATGCCCTGGTGCGCCGCAGCGCCGGTTTCATCTCCCCCAGGGTGAAGGCGGGTGACTACGAGCTGGATCTCTCCCGCAAGGAGCTGACCATCGCCGGCGAAGTCACCGTGCTCACCAGCTTCGAGTATCTGATCCTGGAGTACCTGATGCGCAACGCCCACCAGGTGGTCTCTAAGCAGCAACTGCTGGACCAGCTCTACGGGGATGGCGAAGGGGATCCCAACACCATAGAGGTGATGGTGAGCCGACTGCGCAAGAAGCTGGATCCGGAGGGGCTCATCCAGCCCATTTCCACCATCCGCCGCCAGGGCTACATCTTCAACCTCGCCTGCAGCTGATGCGCCTTGCCATGATGCATCCCCTGACCCTGATCCGCCGCTCGCTGCACCTCAAGCTGATGCTGAGCGCCATGCTGGTCATCGCGCTCATCATGGCCTTCTCCGTCTATATCCTCTACCTCGGCCACGCCGAGGAGCAGGCCCAGAAAGCCAGCATCCGCATGCAGGAGAACCTCTCCAAGCTGTTCTCCTCCAAGCAGCCGGAGCCCCACGCCATCACGGATCTCGGCGGCCTGACCCCGGATGCCATCGACCCCAATCTCGACACCCTGATCTGCCGCTCCGATGGAGAGTTGAGCTGGTCCAGCCTGCACATGCCCGAGGTAATCACCATCAAGGAGACCATCTGCCGGGATCTGATGAAGTACCTTGGGGGCCTGGATCAGGACTATTTCTTCAAGCTGCACACCATCAAGAATGGCGAGAGCTACTTCATCTACAGCCTGCGCTTCCTGCGCAACCACGGCGACGGCCCCACGACCTACTACGTGGTGATGGTCGATTCCGCCAAGCGCTACCAGGCCCAGACCCGGGACTATCTCTACCGGTGCATTCGCCAGGCCTTGCTCGCCTACAGCCTGCTCGGCGCCCTGCTGCTGCTCACCAGCTTCTGGAGCCTCTCTTCCCTGCGCACCATGGCGCGGCAGATAGACGAGATCCGTGCCGGCACGCGGGAGGCGCTCTCCAAGGACTACGAGCGGGAGCTGACGCCGCTGACCGAATCCGTCAACCAGTTGCTGGAAAACGAGCGCCAGCAGACCCAGCGCTATCAGCATGCGCTCAACGATCTCGCCCACAGTTTGAAGACCCGGCTGGCCCTGATCCAGATCACCGCCCAGGAGCTCAAGCTCGGCCACGACATCCATGACAACATCAGCGAACAGATCACCACCATGGACCAGATCATCCAGTACCAGCTGCGCCGCGCCGTCACGGGTCGAAAGCGCCTCGCGAGCAAGGGCACCGAGCCGGTACCGCTCATCGAGAAACTGCTGGCCAGCCTCGCCAAGGTCTATCGCCACAAGAAGCTGCAGACCGGCTTCCAGTTCGATGACGATGTCTTCTTCCACGGCGAGCAGGGCGATCTGATGGAGTTGATGGGCAACCTGCTCGACAACGCCTGCAAGTTCGCCATCAGCGAGATCCGGGTCCATGTCGGCCACCAGGACAACGGCCTGCTCATCGTGGTGGAGGATGACGGCCCCGGCATCGCCCCCGGCAAGTCGCAGCAGATCTTCCAGCGCGGCGTCAGGGCCGACAGCTCCCCGGGCCAGGGGATAGGGCTCGCCGTCGTCACCGAAATCGTGCACAGCTACGGCGGCAAGATCCGGGTGGATGAGTCTCCCCTCGGCGGCGCCCGCTTCCATATCACCCTCCCCTGACAGATCGGGGCCAGGCCAGTGCCTGGCCCCTGCCGCATTCGGGCATCGCCATCCCGGCGCTCACCTTCTCCCACCCTTTCCCCTGTGCTGCCCGGCGATGCCTGGCCGAGTGCAATGGTGCTGACAAGTTGCCTCCCATCAGAAACCGACGAGCCTCTCCCCTCACCCCCTGCTCGAGCAGAAACGACGGGCATAAAAAAACCGGCCGCGAGGGCCGGTGAAACAGTTCAGGCTTGTCAGGTGACAATTCGCACCCAGCGGATGAAGACAGCTTCCAATTCCCTGTGAAACCCTGTCCTCTTGAGTACGTGAGCCTACTCTACGCCAGGGCCACTGAATCAGGGCTGAACCGCGATGAAATCGTTTCCCTAGCCTGTCAGAGACGGATCCCGAGGGACTGGCGCAGATAGGCGCCCGCACCGAGCAGGCCCGGACCTTCGTGGGTGATGAGGAACACGGGGATGTCCTTGAGGTAGGACTTGAAGCGCCCCTTGTCCTCGAACGCCACCCGGAAGCCGGAGGCGATAAAGAACTCCTGGAAGCGCGGTACTATGCCGCCGGCGATGTAGACGCCGCCAAAGGTGCCCATGTTGAGGGCCAGGTTGCCGGCAAAGCGCCCCATCAGCACGCAGAAGAGGCTCAGGGTACGGCGACAATCCAGGCATTCCCCCGCCAGCGCCCGCTCCGTGATGTCCTTGGGTTCGAACGCCTCGGGCTCCCGGCCGTCGGACTTCACCAGCCCGCGGTACAAGTTCACCAGACCCGGACCGGAGAGGAAGCGCTCGGCCGACACATGGCCCAGCTCGCCGCGCATCACCTGCAGCACAGCATCTTCCTCTTCCGTGTTGGCGGCGAAGTCCACGTGCCCGCCCTCACCCGGCAGACTGAGCCACTGTTCGCCGGCCTGCACCAGGTGGGCGACCCCGAGGCCGGTGCCGGCACCATAGATGGCGATGGGCTTGCCGGCCACTGGGGCCGCGCCCCCGAGCTGGATGCGATCGCTCTCGCCGAGCACGGGCACCGCCATGGAGACGGCAGTGAAGTCGTTGATCACCTGCAGACGCGCCAGGCCGAGGTTGGCCTGCATCTCGCTGATGGAAAACTCCCAGCTGTGGTTGGTCATGGCGACCCAGTCGCCGTTGATGGGACAGGCGATGGCGATGCAGGCCTCGCCCACCTTGGCACCATGTTCTTCCAGATAGAGGCGCACCACGGCCTCCAGGCTGGGGTGGGCCAGCCCTGAATAGGTCTTTGCCTGGGAAATGGCGCCGGTCGCCAGCTCGCACAGGGCCAGCCGGGCATTGGTACCGCCTACGTCGCCCACCAGCGCATGGGTATGCTGCATAACAAACTCCTTCGTTACCGACTCGGGGCGGCCCTTACCGTCCCGACCTTGTTATTTGGCTGCAATACTACTCGAGCCCGCTTCCCGGCGGCGCGTTTTATGAATGCAACTGTGCGCCCGCTCACAGTGTTGTTGCTTTGCAACATTTGTAAGCGTTTTCAAGGGCGGAATGGAAGTTTGTAACTAAAAACACGAAATAATTAGACATGAGTCATACTTTGTATGGACGAGATTAGTTCCGATAAGCGCTTGTCTTGTATAGTCATCGCGGAGATTGGAAACCTGCTTGAGCTCTGAATTTAGTGCACAGACACTGAAGTTAAATTACAAAAATGCCTGGTGGTAATGATGAATACCCTCGATAAAATTACGAACAATTTGGAAAGTTTCAGTAAATCAGAGCGTAAGGTGGCGGAAGTGATCCTGGCATCCCCCCAGACCGCCATTCACTCCAGCATCGCCACCCTGGCCAAGCTGGCGGATGTCAGCGAACCCACCGTCAATCGCTTCTGCCGTCGCCTCGATACCAAGGGCTTTCCCGACTTCAAGCTGCACCTCGCCCAGAGCCTGGCCAACGGCACCCCCTATGTGAACCGCCACGTGGAAGCGGAAGACGGGCCCGACACCTACACCGCCAAGATCTTCGAGTCCACCATGGCCTGTCTCGATGCCGCCAAGAACAGCCTGGACATCTCCGCCATCAACCGCTGCGTCGACATCCTGACCCAGTCCAAGAAGATCAGTTTCTTTGGTCTGGGCGCCTCCTCCGCCGTCGCCCGGGATGCCCAGAACAAGTTCTTCCGCTTCAACATCCCCGTGGTGAGCTTCGACGACATCGTCATGATGCGCATGAGCTGCATCAACAGCAGCGAAGGGGACGTGGTGGTGCTCATCTCCCACACCGGCCGCACCAAGGCGCTGGTGGAAATTGCCGCCCTGGCCCGTGAAAACGATGCTACCGTGATCGGCATGACCGCCAAGGACTCCCCCCTGGCCCGCGAGTGCAACCTGGTGCTCTCCATGGACGTGCCGGAAGACACCGACGTCTACATGCCCATGGCGTCGCGCATCGCCCAGCTCGCCCTGGTGGATGTGCTGGCCACCGGCTTCACCCTGCGCCGTGGCATGAAATTTCGCGAAAACCTGAAAAAAGTCAAAGAAGGTTTGCGCGAATCCCGCTTTGATACCCCGCACTCCTCCTGATCATTCGGGGGTTCGCCCCCGACTGTCTAAGCCACCGGGCTTGGTGTAGTATCGAAATTCAATCACAGAAGGCCACCCAGATGGCCTGCAAGCCGGCGCCATGCCACATGCTTGACGGGGCAGTATTTCAAGTCATATCAACTTCACATTGGAGTCTTTCATGCCAAGACGTACAAAGATTGTAACCACACTCGGTCCGGCGACCGATCGCGACGGCATCCTCGAGGGGATCATCCGCGCCGGTGCCGACATGGTGCGGATGAACTTCTCTCACGGCACTCCTGAAGACCATATCCAGCGCGCCAACCAGGTGCGTGAAATCGCCGCCAAGCTCGGCCGCCACGTGGCCATCATGGGGGACCTGCAAGGTCCCAAGATCCGCGTCTCCACCTTCAAGGATGGCAAGATCTACCTCGCCATCGGTGACAAGTTCATCCTCGACGCAGCCCTTGGCAAGGGAGAAGGCTGCCAGGAGCAGGTCGGCATCGACTACAAGAGCCTGCCAAACGACGTCGTGCCAGGCGATATCCTGCTGCTGGACGATGGCCGGGTACAGCTGAAAGTGGAACAGGTGGAAGGCACCCGCATCCACACCACGGTCACCGTGGCCGGCCCCCTCTCCAACAACAAGGGCATCAACAAGAAGGGGGGCGGCCTCTCCGCACCGGCCCTGACCGACAAGGACAAGGAAGACATCAAGACTGCCGCCCGCATGAACGTGGACTACCTGGCGGTCTCCTTCCCCCGCAGCGGCGATGACCTGCGCTACGCCCGCGAGCTGGCCCGCGAAGCCGGCTCCAACGCCAAGATAGTGGCCAAGGTCGAGCGCGCCGAGACCGTCGCCAGCGACGAGGCGATGGAGGACATCATCCTCGGCTCCGACGCCGTCATGGTGGCCCGTGGTGACCTGGGTGTCGAAATCGGCGACCCCGAACTGGTGGGAGTGCAGAAGAAGCTCATTCGCCACTCCCGCCGCCTGAATCGCGTGGTCATCACCGCGACCCAGATGATGGAGTCCATGATCAACGCGCCGCTCCCGACCCGTGCCGAAGTCATGGACGTGGCCAACGCCGTGCTGGATGGTACCGATGCGGTGATGCTCTCCGCCGAGACCGCCGCCGGCCAGTTCCCCATCGAGACCGTGACCTCCATGGCCAGCGTCTGTGTGGGCGCCGAGAAGCACCCGAGCCTGAACGTCTCCAACCACCGCATGAACTACACCTTCACCTCGGTGGAAGAGGCGGTGGCCATGTCCACCATGTATGCGGCCAACCACCTGGAAGGGGTCAAGGCGATCGTGGCGCTGACCGAGTCGGGCACCACCCCGCTGCTGATGTCCCGCATCAGCTCCGGCCTGCCCATCTTCGCCATGTCTCCTCACAACAAGACCCTGGCCTGGGCCAACCTCTACCGCGGCGTCACCCCCGTGCTGTTTGATGGCGACGAGACCAAGCCGGTCTACGAGGTGTGCCGCGACGCGCTGGACGTGCTCAAGGCCAAGGGACTGCTGCAAAGCGGCGACATGGTATTGCTCACCCACGGCGACAAGATGGAGACCGTCGGCAGCACCAACACCTGCAAGGTGATGATGGTCGAGTAATCGCCCCTCCTCCCTGCCACAAAAACGGCTCCCGCGGGAGCCGTTTTTTTATGGGATCTGCCCAGGTTCAACCGCGAAACAGCTCCACCTTGTCTCCATCCTGCAGGCTGCCGGCGCCGCGCACTACCACCTTGTCTCCCTGCTTGAGAGCGCCGCTCACCGCCACCTCCCGGCTGTCCCCAAAGAGCACGGTGACCGGCACCCGGTTCACCGTGAGCGCCTCGCCGCGCTGCTCCACCTGATAGACCACGCTTCCCTCGGTGCCGAGCACCAGGGCATCCCGTGGCAGCAGCATGGTGTGCTGCTCTCCCATCGGCAGCGCCACCCGCACTGGCGAGCCGATGATGAACGTGCCCGCTTCCGGCTTGAGGCGCAGCTCGATGAGCCGGGACTTGGGATCGGCGCTCGCCGCCCGCTGGTAATAGATGGCGTGGCTGCTGAGCTGCTCCCCTTCCACCCGCAACCGGGTCTGGGTGGCCAGTTGCCGGGCCCAGGCAATAGGCGCACGCAACCGGATGTCCGGCTGGTCCGGATTGACCAGCTCAAGCGCCTGTTCGCCCACATCCACATGCTCCCCCGGCTGGATGAAGTGTTCATTCACCACCCCGTCAAACGGGGCAAAGATGCGGCTTCTGCGCAGCTGCTCCTCAATCTGGCGCACCTGCACCCGCGCCAGCTGCTCGGCCAGCTCAGCCTGCTCCACGTCATAGCGCGCCTTGTCATACTGGCTCTGGGAGGCACTCTTTTGCTGGTGCAAACGATCCAGGCGCTGGAACTCGGCGCGAGCGTAACGCAGGTTGCTCCCCTCTCTGGCTTGTTCAGCCCTCGCCTGCTCCAGCGAGAGGCGCAGAGTCGCGCTGTCCAGGCGCAGCAACTCGTCCCCCGCCTTCACCCGGCTGCCAAACTCGGCTATCCACTCCACCCGACCGCTCACTTCGGCGCTGAGCGCCGCCTGCTGGCGGCTCGCCACCGTGCCGCTGACCCAGATGCTGGCCCCCGCCTCTCCCTGGGCCACCTCCGCCAGCGTCACCATCTTGCTTTGTGCAAGCGCAGGCAGCCCGCCAGCCAGCAGCAGAGCCCCCACCACCATCCTTGTGAAACCTTGTGTCATCGATGAGCTCCTTGCTCAGGCACGCTGCCGAAGGGCGTGCGGTATGTCGGTCTGCTCCCCCAACCGCAGGAAGGCGGGCAACAGGATCAGGGTGAAGAGGGTGCTGCAGCTCATGCCGCCGACGATGACGGTGGCCAGCCCCCGGTAGATTTCGCTCCCCTCGCTCGGACTCAGCATCAGGGGCAGCATGCCGAAGATGCTGGTGAGGCTGGTCATGGCGATGGGACGCATCCGGCTTTGCAGGGCATCGGTGACTGCCGACTGTCGGCTCATCCCCTCCCGCTCGGCCATCCTGGTCTGGTGCACCAGCAGAATGGCGTTGTTGACCACCAACCCGAGCAGGATGACGAAGCCGATGATGGTGAGCAAGTCCATCGGCAGCGGCGCCACCAGACCGCTCAGGTGCAGCGCCAGCACGCCGCCTACGGTGGCGAGCGGCAAGGTGAGCAACACCAGCACGGCATCCTTGAGGGAGGCGAAGACCCCCCACAGCAGAATGAGCAGTATCATCACGGCGAACAGGAAGATGCTGCCGAGGTTGCCGAGCGCCTGCTGCAGGCTGTCGGCATTGCCGGCGACCCGCAGCTCCCCCCCGGCCGGCAGCAACGGTCGGATGGCGGCAAAGCTCTTGTGCTGCAGGGTGTCGAGCACCTGCTCCATGCTCATCCCCGCAGGGGGCGAAATCTGCAGGCTGATGCTGCGCCGCCCATCGGATCGGAAGATGCTCTCAGGCCCGAGTTGCGGCTCCACCCGCAGCAGTTCCCCAAGGGGAACGATGCGCCCGGACGGGGTAGCAAGCGGCACCGCCTTGAGCTCGTCCGGGTTGGCGGAGGCCTGCCCCATCAGCAGGATGTCGAGCCGCTCATCCCCGTCGAAATATTCGCCGACCCGCAGACCATCGCCAAAGGTCTGGATGATGGCGGGCATAGGGGAACGATCCCAGCCCACCTCGGCCAGGCGCCTGTCCTGGGGCACCAGCCGAAGCTCGGGAGCGGTGAAATCGAGTCCGGGTTCTGGCCTGACCTGGGCGCCGGGCAAGTCCCGCTGCACTATGGTCATGCTCTCCCGGGCCGCCTGATAGAGTTCGGGCAGCCCACCCCCCTGGATCAGCAGGGAGATGCTGTTTTCACTGTCAAAACCGCCAAACAGGGACCCCTGACCGCCAAACACCCGGGTGTCGGGAATGCCCACCAGCAATTGCTTCATCAAGAGCTGCTCCAGCACCTTGATCTGGTTATCCTCCTTTGGCCGCACCCCGATCTGGGCACCGCCCGGGTAGCGCAGGATGTAGTAGTTCTTGAGGACAGGCTCCTTCTCCCCTTTCATATAGGGGTCGAGGCGGGCAATCAGGGTATCGATCACCTCCTCCCGCTGGGCCTTGAGATTGACCCCGGGGGTGAAACTCATCCAGACGTCGATGGCGTCCCGCTTCACATCCGGCAGGTAGTTCATCTTGGGCAACATCAACCAGCTCACCAGCACAGGCCCCGTCATCATCAGGACGATGATGGCCCAGCGCCTGGGGGCGGTGGCCGTCCAGCGGATCACATGGCGGGTGACGCGGCACCACAGGCGCTCAAAGGGATCAATCAGCCGCTCGTGCCCCATCCAGCGCGCCGCCACCGCAGGCAACACAGTCACCGCCACCACCATGGAGACGGTCACCGCGCAGGCGATGGT
This sequence comes from Aeromonas sp. s1(2024), assembly GCF_040908005.1. Classification (NCBI taxonomy): domain Bacteria; kingdom Pseudomonadati; phylum Pseudomonadota; class Gammaproteobacteria; order Aeromonadales; family Aeromonadaceae; genus Aeromonas; species Aeromonas sp. s1(2024). The sequence continues at coordinate 29,364 of NZ_JBFOCW010000054.1, forward strand.
GAGCGCAAGATCGGCAAACAACTGCCCTTCCACGTCGTTGAGCAGGAGCACCGGCAGGAAGATGGCGACCGTGGTCAGAGTGGACGCCACCAGAGCGGTCCACACCCGGCGGGTGCCCTCCAGCGCCGCCTCTCCCTTGCTGATGTCACCCCGCTCATGGCGCCGGTAGATGCTCTCCAGCACCACGATGGCGGCGTCGAGCACCATGCCGACCGCAAACGCAATGCCCGCCAGGGAGATGATATTGAGGGTCCGCCCCATCACTTTGAGCAGGCAGAAGGTGAGCATGATGCTGATGGGGATGGCGATCGCGATCATCAGGGTCGCCTTGAGCTGGCGCAGAAAGACCCAGAGGATGGCGCAGGCGAGCAGCACCCCGAGCCCCAGGTTGGCGGTCACCATGCTTACCGCCCGGTTGATGTAGAGGGAAGCGTCAAACGACTGCTCCATGTGCAGGCCAACCGGCTCCAGCACCTCCCGGTTGAGCTCCCCGACCTTGGCCTTGATCCCCTCGAGCGCCGCCAGGGCATTGGCACCGCTCTCCTTGAAGATCTGCGCCGCGATGGCGGTGTTGCCGTTCTGGATGCGCAGCACCGGGTTCTCCTCCCGGGCCACTCTGATCTCGGCCACGTCCCGCAGATAGATGGGCAGGCCGTCACGCCAGTCCACCACCTTGTCCCCCAGGGCCGCCACGTCATAGCGACCGGCAAAGCGCAGATTGTACTCCCAGCGTCCGATGTCGAGGGTGCCGGCCGACACATCCCAGCCCGTCGTTGCCCGGTTAGCGAGCACCGGGATCTCCACCCCCAGCTCAGCGGCGCGGTAAGGGTCGAAACGGATCTGGATCTGGCGCTCGTTGATCCCCTCGATGTCGACCGTGGACACCCCGGGGATCCGCTCCAGCTCGGGCTTGACCCTCGCCTCGATCAGCGCCTGGTGATCGTCTATCTCCCCCTTGGCGCCGGGCAGTTGCTGGATGAAGAAGAAGGTCAGGGTGTCGTTGCTGCTGTAGTTGTTGACGTAAGGGCCACCGATGTTGTCCGGCAGCCCCGAGACCCGGTTCAGGCGGGAGATGACGTCAAGCTGGGCCCGCTGCATGTCGGTGCCAAGGGCAAACTCCATGTCGATTTCGGTGAAGCCGGGGTAGCTGTTGCTGCTGAGGCTCTTGAGCCCCTGTACCCCCTGCATCTCCTGCTCGATGGGATCGGTTATCTCCGACTCCATCTCCTGGGGCGAGGCCGAACGCCAGTCCACCGTGATGTTGAGGTGAGGACGGTCTATGTCGGGAAACAGCTGGACGGGCAGTCCCCGGATGCTGAGCAGGCCCAGCAAAAAAATCAGCACGACCGAGACCGCCACCCAGATGGGGCGTTCGATCGCCGTTTTGGCGAGGTTCATTCACTCTTCCTGAGTTGTTGTTATCGGCCATTCCGATGGCCTTGCTTCCTGCCCCAAGGGTGGGGGCCATTGCATTAAACTGGAATTAATCGACCTTGTAAATGGCTGGTTAAACAACAAAAAACCGGCCACTAGGGCCGGTTGTCGGTTTATGCTCGGGGTCAGGCTGCATGCTCGACCGGGTTCGGTTGAGACAATCCTTCCAGCTCGCCAGGAGCGAAGTTGTCCACCTGGATAGCCTCGTAGCGCAGGGCATCGGCGGCCAGCAGCTTGTCCGCCTCCTCCTTGCCGAGGATGGACTGGGACAGGGCGGCAGCCACCAGCTCAGGCAGCGCCAGCTTGCGGGGCAGTCTGCCCTCTTTCTGGGCCTGCATCAGCTTCTTCTCGATGGGCTGCACCAAGACCATGGCCTGGAAGGCACGCTCCATCAGCCCCACCGGATCCGCCTCGTCCTTGCCCACGTAACAGAGCGCGGTCAGACGATCCCGGAACTCGCCCGGCGTCATCATGGCCAGACAGATGGCATGGCAGCGATCGTCCGCCGGCATCTTGTAACCGACGCCGAACGGGAACACCACCCGCTTGAGTACGGCACCCACCACCTTGTTCGGGAAGTTCTGGAAGAAGCCCTCGAACGCCTTGCCAATCAGGTAGAGGTTGCGCTCCACCGCGTACTGGACGAACGGCAGGTCAGAGACCATGCGGCCCTGATCCTCGTAATGCTTGAGGGTGGCGGAGGCCAGGTAGAGGTGACTCAGCACGTCACCCAGACGGGCGGAGATCATCTCCTTGCGCTTGAGATCCCCGCCCAGCATCAGCATGGAGACGTCGGCGCACAGGGCCAGCCCCTTGCTCATGCGAGAGAGCTGCTTGTAGTAGCGGGCGGTTTCGCCAGCCACCGGGGCGCTGTTGAACTGGCCCAGGGTCAGCCCCTGGAACAGGGCACCGAAGAAGTTGCCGGTACCGAAGGCGATGTGTTTCATCAACAGGGCGTCAAACTTCTCGAGACCGCGCTCCACATCGGTGTCGGCCGCCGCTTCCAGCTCGGCAAACACATACGGATGGCAGCGGGTGGCCCCTTGCCCGAAGATCATCAGGTTGCGGGTCAGGATGTTGGCCCCTTCCACCGTGATGGCCACCGGAATGCCCATGTAGGCGTAGCCGGTGTAGTTTTTCGGGCCCAGCTGGATGGCACGACCAGCATGGATGTCCATGGAGTCATCCATCACCTGGCGGGCCATCTCGGTCATGTGGTACTTGGAAATCGCGGTGACGATGGCCGGTGCCTGACCCAAATCCAGGGAACCTGCAGTCATGCGACGAGCCCCTTCCAGCTGATAGGTGAGTCCGCCGATACGGGCCAGCGCTTCCTGCACCCCTTCAAACTTGCCGATGGACATGCCGAACTGCTTGCGCACGTAGGAGTAGGCGCCCACGGTGCGGCTCGCCATGTGACCGCAGGCGGTGCCAAGGGCTGGCAGCGAGATGCCGCGACCGGCGGAGAGGCACTCCACCAGCATGCGCCAGCCGCGGCCGGCGTAATCCGGGCCACCGATGATCCAGTCGAGCGGAATGAACACATCCTTGCCGAAGGTCGGGCCGTTCAGGAACGCCAACCCCATGGGGTAGTGGCGATCGCCGACGCGCACGCCAGGGTGACTGGTCGGGATCAGCGCACAGGTGATGCCGATCTCCTCCTTGTCACCCAGCAGTTTTTCCGGGTCATAGAGCTTGAACGCCAGCCCCAGCACGGTGGCGCGCGGCGCCAGGGTGATGTAGCGCTTGTTCCAGTTCAGGCGAATGCCCAGCACCTCTTCCCCCTTGTGCATCCCCTTGCAGACGATCCCCTTGTCCGGGATGGCGCCCGCATCGGAGCCCGCTTCCGGCCCGGTCAGAGCGAAGCAGGGTACCTCCTTGCCGTTGGCCAGCCCCGGCAGCCAGAAATCTTTCTGGGCCTGGGTGCCGTAATGCATCAGCAGCTCGCCCGGGCCGAGAGAGTTGGGCACCATGACGGTGACCGCGACGCTCAGGCTCTTGGTGGCGATACGGGTGACGATGGTGGAGTTGGCAATCGCCGAGAACTCGCGGCCGCCGTAGGATTTCGGGATGATCAGGGAGAAGAAGCCTTCTTTCTTCAGATAGTCCCACACCGGCTCCGGCAGGTCCTTGGTCTCGTTGACGATCTTGAAGTCGTCCACCATGGCGAGCAGGGTTTCGACCTGGTTGTCGATAAAGGCCTGCTCTTCTGCACTCAGCTCGGCCTTGCCGTAGCCGTGCAGTTTCTTCCAGTCCGGGTTACCGCGAAACAGCTCCCCGTCCCACCAGACGGAGCCGGCCTCCATGGCCTCCCGCTCGGTGGCCGACAGGGGCGGCAGTATCTTCTTGAAGATGCCGAACACGGGGCGGGTCACCACCTTTTTACGGATGGCGGGGACACCGAGCACCACGGCTATCGCCAGCACCAGCAGGACAAGCAATGTGATCATACCGAAGTTCCTTCTATTTCACTGTTTCCGTTGATTATTGTTAGGTGTTACACGGCCAGGGAGAGCCTGGTCGACTCCACGGGCGCCCCGACACCGGACGCCAGATAAGGAATGACGTTGCGCACCAGCCCTTCCACATCGAGCTGCTGGCCAAAATCGGCCTGGGCGATGTCACGCAGGGCATCCGCAGAGGCCATGGTGAAGACGACTGTGCCCAGGGTGAAGTGCAGGCGCCAGAAGAGATCCGCTGGCGACAAATCCGGATTGGCCTTGGAGATGGCCTGGGTGATCCCGTGCAGGGTCGCCCCATAATGGGTGGTAATAAAGCGGCGCAGGTGGCCCTGACTGTCGATATAGCCGCGCCCCAGCAACTGCATGAAGAGCGCCGGACCATTCGCCCTGACGGCCGACAGTTTCATCAGAGGTTCGACAAAGCTCTCGAACACCTGCAACAGGGTCAGCTGATCCTGCGCCATCAACGTCTGTAACCGCCCGTCCAGTGCCGGCATGAAGAGGCTCAGATAACGGTCGAGCACCGCCTGGATAAGCTCCTTCTTGGAGCCGAAGTGATAATTGACCGAAGCCAGGTTCACATCGGCCTCGCTGGTGATCAGACGCAACGAGGTATCGGCGAACCCCCGCTCGGCAAACAGCACCTCGGCGGCGTCGAGAATACGGTTCTTGGTATCGATTTTACTCACTGGACACCTCACTTAAACGAATGTTTAAAAAGTACGTTTCACGCCCACTCATGTCAAGAGAATGTGAACAAGTGTTGGCTAAATGTTTTTAATCAAAAAAGAGGGAAGATGGCGGGAACTTCGCGGCGAGACGGCACTCTATATCTATGCCACTGCAATTAAACATTAAGTCTCGCCCAACCTGCGTCATGCTAGTTGGGCATTTTTTTGCCCTGCCGTCACCCGATGCGCCGACAGAGAACCAAAAAAAACCGTCGCAGGTGCGACGGCGGGGAAAACGGGTCTGACTATCCAGTGTCGACCCATCGATGGGTGTTCAGGCTTGCATCGATGTCGCCATCCTCGCAGTGAAACGTCATCAGACTTTGTCAGCACAGACCCAAATTGTGACAAAGTATGGCAACCAGCCACATGGCCCGGCTTCGCCAATCTTGCTATGCTGTCGCCTCATGCCAGAGGGGAGAGAAGATGAAGTATACGGTCGATACCCACACGCACACCGTCGCCAGCACCCACGCCTACAGCACCATTCACGATTACCTGCCCATCGCCAAAGCCAAGGGGATCAAGCTGTTCGCCACCACGGACCATGGCCCGGACATGGCAGATGCCCCGCATTACTGGCATTTCGTCAATCTGCACGTGTTGCCCAGGGTCGTGGACGGGGTCGGCATCCTGCGCGGCATCGAAGCCAACATCAAGAACATCGACGGTGAAATAGACTTCCCCGAGCGCTACGAATCGCGGCTCGACATGATCATGGCGGGCTTTCACGAACCGGTGTTCCCCCCCTGCGATCAGGCGACCCACACCCAGGCCATGATCAACGCCATTCGAAGCGGTCGGGTCGACATGATAAGCCACCCCGGCAACCCCGCCTTCCCCATCGATATCCAGGCGGTGGTCAAGGCAGCGGCAGAGTATCGAGTGGCACTGGAGGTCAACAACTCATCGTTCAGCCACTCTCGTGCAGGCAGCGAAAGCAACTGCCGCGCCATCGTCGAAGCGGCGCGCGATCTGGGTGCCTACCTCACTTTCGGCTCCGACTCCCACGTGGCATTCAGCCTCGGCGACTTTGATCACTGCCATCGTCTGGTCACCGAAGCCAACTTCCCACATGAGCGGATCCTGGCCCGCTCCCCCCGCGCCCTGCTCGATTTTCTCGAGAGCCGCGGCCGTGCCCACATCCCGGAGTTCGTTGACCTCTGATATGCCTTAACATCATGAGCCAACTCATAAAATCGAGTTGGCTCAATTGACTTGTCCGGCTTTTTTCACGACTCTGAACATCAAGCCGCCGGTATAGCTCAGTTGGTAGAGCAGCGCATTCGTAATGCGAAGGTCAGGAGTTCGATTCCCCTTATCGGCACCATATAAAACAAAGGGTTAGCTTCTCAGCGAAGCTAACCATTTGTGCTTTTTGGCTTGGGGTACCACATGGGGTACCACATTTAGCAAACGGTAGGCACATTACTGTATCCACTTACCTGGCCACCGGCAGGTCCTCCCAGCGGGTGGTGTAGCAGGGGCTCAAGTGCTCTTGTCGCATCATCCACTCGGCTGACCCCGTGCCTTGACTGGCAAAGCCTACGCGCCCCAATCCCTTGGCTTTGATCTGGTCCATCACTGCCATCAGCGCATCTGATTGAGTGGAGGACGGGGCAAAGAGATCTGCCTGTTGTTGCCCCTTGGGGGTGAACTCACTCAGCATGACGCCCCCCTTCTGATAACGGTAACCGTCGCGCCAAATCTGCGGTAGCAGCACGTTCACTTGCTGCAGCAGCAACCGGGTATCATCGCTAGGGCAGACCAACCGGACGCCAGCCTGCTCACTGTAGTAAGGGGCTCGTTCTTCAAAGGGGCTGGTTCGCACGAACAGGTGCACCCGCTGGCAACACATTCCCTCGGCCCGCAGCTTCTCGGCTGCGCGAGCCATAAAGCCCGACAACGCCTGGGCCATTTCTCCACGGTCGGTCACGCGCTCACCAAAGGAACGGCTCGAGAGGATCTGCTGCTTCGCCGCCGGTTCAACGGTCAGCTCTGCGCAAGACAGGCCACGCAGCTCCTGTACGATCCGCTCGACCACCACGCCGAATTGGGCGCGTAACCTTTTGGCGTCGCTAGCCACCAGGTCAGCAACGGTATTGATACCTTGTGCCACCAACTTGGCCCCCAAGCGCCGTCCTATGCCCCACACCTCATCCACCGGGGTGATAGCCATCAGCCGGGCACGGCGCAGCTCGTCACGCAAGTCCACGACGCCGCCCGTGGCAGGCCACTTCTTGGCTGCATAGTTGGCCAGCTTGGCGAGGGTCTTGGTGGGTCCGATCCCAACCCCTACCGTGAGGCCGGTCCACTGCCACACTCGCTGCCGGATCTGTTGCCCATAGGCTGTCAGGTCCCCGGCAAACGACTCCGACAACGCCATGAACACTTCATCGATGGAGTAGACCTCAAGCTCAGGGGCCATGGTCTCCAACGTGCTCATCACCCTGCCAGACATATCGCCGTAGAGCGCGTAGTTGGAGCTGAATGCCACACCGCCATGCGCCTCGAACTGCTCGCGGATCTTGAAGTAGGGCCCGGCCATCTTGATACCCAGCGCCTTGGCTTCGGGGCTGCGCGACACCACGCATCCATCGTTGTTGGAGAGCACCACGATCGGGCGGCCACGCAGCTCAGGGCGAAACAGCCGCTCACAGCTGGCGTAGAAGTTGTTTACATCAACGAGCGCTATAGCCATCACGCTGCCTCAGATTGCCAATCACATGGGTGACCACTCCGAACAACTCCAGGGAGAGGCTCATAAAAGGGTCGATAGGCGCGAACGCCGGATTGGCTGGCAACAGCCGCAACCTCGGCTTGAGCTGCAAGGTCTTTACCGTGAAGCCGCCATCGAGTAGTGCAATCACCACATCACCATGGCGCGGGGTGAGGCTCTTATCGAC
>NZ_JBFOCW010000055.1:0-19019 GCF_040908005.1 Aeromonas sp. s1(2024)
GGGTCTGTGGGTCTGTGGGTCTGTGGGTCTGTGGGTCTGTGGGTCTGTGGGTCTGTGGGTCTGTGGGTCTGTGGGTCTGTGGGTCTGTGGGTCTGAGGGTACACCTCTTCGCACCGCCCGGAAAAACAAAAGGCCATCCGCGAGGATGGCCTTTTGTCATGGAATCTGATGGTGCCCGGGGTCGGACTCGAACCGACACGTATTGCTACGGCGGATTTTGAAACCATCGCAAGCCGCAGTGAATCAATGAGTTGCCGTGTTTTCGCGGGTTTACTTGGGTATGGATGGGGGTTATTGGGTGTCGCTGGTGAGCGCTGCCGCCATTTTGCCGCCATCTTTCAGCGCGGTGATCGGGTTAAGTTTGACCGCGTCTTCGAGGTGGTCAGGGGCGAAGTGGGCATAGCGCATGGTCATCTTGATGTCGGTGTGGCCGAGGATGCGCTGCAGCACCAGGATGTTGCCGCCGCCCATCATGAAGTGGGAGGCAAAGCTGTGTCGTAGCACATGGGTTCGCTGGCCGGCCGGCAGGGTGATCCCCGCGCGGCGCAGCGCCTTCTCAAACTCGGCGTAGCAATCACCGAACAGGCGGCCGGTGCGCTTGGGCAGCAAGGCCAACAGCCAGCCAGCCACCGGCACTGTGCGGTTCTTCTTGCCCTTAGTGCGGGTGAAGGTCAGCCGGCCGATGCCGACCTGTGAGCGAGTCAGCTTTTCAATCTCAGACCAACGCGCCCCGGTCGAGAGACACAGCATCACGATCAACCACAGGTCTTTCAGACCTGCGCAAGCAGCCAGCAGTTGCTCGATTTCATCCTGATTCAGGAATGCCAGCTCGGATTCTTGCACCTTGTACTGGCGCAGCACCTCCAGCGGGTTACCGTGGGCCCACTCACCCAGGCGGCCGAGTTCATTGAACACGGCCTGCAGGTAGAGCAGTTCACGATTGATGGTGGTCGGGGAGACCTGTTTGCGCTGACCGGGCACATAAAGCTCGCCTGCCAGCCGCCGCTCGCGGTAGGCCGCAAACTGCTGGGCGGTGAACTCGGTCGCCAGCGGGTTGCCCAGCGCCTCTGCCAACCAGATCAGCTTGTCGCGGCGCCGGTCGCCATCCGTCAGGGTTTGACCGTGGCGACCATACCAGAGTGCCACCAGATCGCTCAGCCGCCGTTCATCCACATTATCCGCCTCTGGCTGCTGCCAGGGCTGCGCCAGCATGTGTTTTTCCCATGCCAACGCTTCGCCCTTGGTGGCGAAGCGCTTGCGTTTGCGGGGGCCATCACGACCTTGGGGATAGACTTCGACCAGCCAGAGCTTGGGCTTACCGTCTTCGAGTTTGCGGACTGTCATTAATTGATAAACCTACCAACGCGTTGATTGTCGGACTCTAAAAAATCAGACTCATGAGTTAACAAAGGAACTGGCTGAGCTACTGACTGAGCTACTGACTGAGCTACTGACTGAGCTACTGACTGAGCTACTGACTGAGCTACTGACTGAGCTACTGACTGAGCTACTGACTGAGCTACTTAGGAAGTTTACGCCGCAGAGTATCGATAAAACAGCAGGGGAGATACCACCTTCGGTCACGCGACCTAGCAGCAAATAGACATCTAGTAAAATTAACTCTGTATGGTTTATATTTATGGAGAATTTTATAACTTCATAAACCAAGGAGGTCGACGTGTTTGGTGAGCGCCTTTTACGTGCCCGTTCTGCTGCAGGCCTGTCTATGCAGGCTCTAGCGGCGCAGGCTGGGATCAGCGCCAACATGATCAAAAAGTACGAACACGGCGAGAGCATGCCGAGCTCTGGTGTGCTGGTGAAGATGTCTCGTGCCCTAGGGGTGCGTAGTGAGTATTTTTTCCGCCCGGTTCAAGTCGAACTCGCTGGGATCGAGTACCGTAAACGCAGCAGCACCCCGGTGTCCGTGCTTAACAGCATCAAAGCAGATGTCGTGGATCAGGCCGAACGTTGGCAAGAACTCGTTAACTTGTGGCCTGTTTTTCCAATCGCTAAATACAGCGCACCAGTTTTACCTACCCAAAAGATATCCAAAATTGGTGACATAGACTCATTTGCTGAGGAACTCCGCGCAGCGTGGTCACTGGGTACCAGTCCAATTTCAAAACTGATCGATGTGCTGGAATCACATGGCATATTGGTCATCGTGACTAACATTGATGAACGTACGAAGTTTGATGGTTTGCAGGCCAGCATCGCCGGCCAACCGGTCATTGTGGTGTCGGCAAATTGGCCGGGTGATCGTCAGCGATTTACATTGGCCCACGAACTTGGGCACTTACTGTTACACACAATGCTCCCTGCAGACATCGACGAAGAGAAAGCCTGTAACCGGTTTGCCGGTGCTTTACTACTGCCAGCGGCGGCTATGCGCGCCGAACTCGGTTCTGTTCGACAGCGGTTGGAAGTACAAGAACTTTACATGCTTAAGATGGAGTATGGCTTGAGCATGCAAGCCTGCCTATATCGGGCATGTGACCTAGCGATCATATCTGAATCAACCCGCAAAGGGTTGTTTATGTATTTTTCTCGCAATGGATGGCGTTCACGGGAACCTGGTCAACCCTTCCCCAAGGAGACGACCCTGTTGTTTCAGCAATTAGTGTATCGCGCCCTAGGCGAAAATATCATCGGAGAATCAAAAGCAGCCGAGCTACTAGGTTCATCTCTAGTTTCGTTCCATCAGGCCCGTAAAATGGAAGCGTTGGATGCAACTTCTAATTAGCGATGCGAATATCTTGATTGATTTGGAAGAAGGCGAGTTGCTCGGCGCGTTCTTTCAACTCCCATACCGATTCAGCATCCCCGACATTCTCTATTTTGAAGAACTTGAAGAACAACACAGCCATCTGTTAGGTCTTGGTTTAACGCTCGGTGAATTAACACCAGGCAGCATGACCTATGCGATGGAGCTGATCGGGCAAGGCAGCAAGACGAGCCGAAATGATTGCTTTGCCTTGGCGCTCGCTAAGCAGGAAGCTTGCCCTTTACTGACCGGCGATAGTGCGTTAAGGGAGCTTGCAGAAAACAATAGTGTCATTGTGATGGGCACGCTCTGGGCGGTAGAAATGCTCGTTCGGCAGAGGATCATCAATATCGAGACTGCGAAAGAGGCTTACACCAGAATGCGAAGCAATGGTCGTCGCTTGCCCTGGGGGAAAGCCTTTGAGCGACTGGATAACTTCTAGGATAGGGAAACGGATGTGAAAATGGGCGCGTCAGCGCCCTCCTAAAGCCACCGCCATCACTGTCGACAGTGCTGCTTAATAACCGTCAGTATCGTCAATCTCTTGAAGACTTACGAAACGATGAATTACTTCATCAGCAATTTCTTTAATGAAAATCCTTCTGATTGCCATAAAAATAAGATCTTGTTTTGCTAGGTATTTTTTGTACTCATCGTGCAAGAAACCAGCTGTCACATAGGCAGGAAATCCCCTCGTGAACTGATCTTGAGCGATGTGGCCTACGATAAGACCAGCAGTATATTCCTTGTGGTACTGACTCATCGTAAATTCATCGGGCAGCTCTGCCAACTTTCGCCCATCGACTAAACCCTGACCCATCTGATCCATCATTTACACTCCGGTTTCAAATACCTGACTAAAGAACCATTGACTCCAGTATTGGAGTCACAGCTCTCGTTCTAAGTTCCACCATCTTACCGATGATGCTCGAGGTTTGGCCGTGGCGCCCAAGGTTTTGAGGCGCGGTTCAAGGCGGTACCGGCTTGAGAACAGAATGAAAATAATAAAAGGGTGAACAGATACTTTTTCATTCGTAGCCCCATTAGGTTGAGACAGAAATCGCTGCCCTATGCCTGATGAACTAAGCCATATTCAGCGACAAGCGCTTCCCATTGCTCTCCGTCCATCTCATCGCCCATCGCGGAGAAGTCATCCTTGCTGGCTTCATCAATCACATTGACGAGATAGAAGTCATCACCGTCTTCAGCAAAGACATCCTCAACCACCAACCTCATGCCTTCGACGTTCTTGGTAGAAAGATACAACCCGGTCTTCGGTACACTTTTCATCGGTTTGCTCCTGAGTGAGAAGTACAGCCAATCAGCCGCCTCGTTTGACAATGCGGCAAGTTCGACCATCGTCGATGCGCAGTCTGTCGCAGAATGCTGTGGGTTATCCCTTGCGCCTGCGGGTGCTGGTGTCGCTGCGCTTTCGAGTCGTGGAGGAATATTTGCGAGAACCAGAAGAGTTGCTTATCCCCGAGGCGCTCGACCCGCTTGCGCTGCATATCTTCTTGCTGGCGCTGTATGAGCCATCGTTACAGACAAACCGCTCTCCATCACAGTGAGAGATCCCGCCCTTGTTACCCGAGCAGGGTTTCCTCCCTTTGGCGAAGGTGGGAGAGGCGCTGAACATCGCTAAGGTGCAGACCATCGCGATGATGATTTTTATAGGTTTGCGCATGTCGCTATCCATTCCATGGGTCAGGAAAAAACAAGGGCGCACCAGCGCCCTATCGTTTTCTGAAAATACGGTGTTCTACCATCACGCCGATGATCTCGATGTGCTGCCGGTCGGAGTGCATGGGCGGGTAATCGTCGTTGAGGGGGACCAGTTCAAAGACCTCTTGCCCACTCTCATCAATGCCACGGGGCCGGTACTTCTTGAAGGTGGCCTCTTCGCTACCGTTCTTGGCGACCACGAAATCCCCCGGGCGTGGCTGTTCGTCAGGGTCCACGATCACCAGGTCCCCCTCATTGAATTGCGGGGTCATCGAGTTGCCACGCAGCCAGAGGCCAAAGCCACAGGGACCGATGTCCACACTGGCCGTCACATACTCCACGTTGCCATCAAAACCCGTGGCCTGTTCGCAAATCTCCCGCCAGTTGCCAGCCTGCACATAGCTCAGGATCGGCACCCTCGCCCCCTGCGGGATCACCGCCGGTTCGACGTTGCTTAAGCTAGCACCATCTTCTGCCACATCGGACAAGGACCGATGCTCTTCAGGTGATAAAACCAATAAATTGTCGTGCCCACTGTCAGAGAGGAAAGCAGCCCTCTGCTCAGCATTCATTTGTTCAAAAAATTGCTTCACCAGCTTCAGGGCATCACTGGTTTTCCCAGAACTCCCTGAGGCAGGAACGAAGTGCTCCACTTCATAACTCGATTCATTGCCGGTCAGCAGCCAATCGACAGACACACCAAGAGCAGCCGCTAAATCATTGAGATAGCGGCCTTTTGGCTGGTTCAAGCCTGACTCCCATTTCCCTACCGAAACACCGCTTATGCCAATCGCCTTGGCTAGTGCGGTTTTGGAAAGGCCGAGAGCAGTTCTTCTGCTGAGTATTCGATCCGATATGTGCATTAACCTAGCTTAACTTTCAAAGGAAAACCTTAAGGTTAAATAAATCAAAACTTAAGCTTGTTTATGGGTTAACCCTAAGTTAGGATCGACCGCGTAAAAACTTAAGGTTTGGGCGATAAGTGTGAAAAAAGCAGATGTCATTAACTACTTCGGTTCAGCGGCTGAGCTGGCACGGAAGCTTAACATTTCAGAGGCGGCAGTTTCCCAATGGGGCGACACCATCCCCCAGGGCCGCGCCTACCAGATCGAGGTGGTGACCGGCGGTGCGCTGAAAGCCGACCCCGCCACCACGTCTGGCCAACGGCGCCCATCTCAGCGCGTCGCGCCGGGCACCCCGCTGGAGGAGATCCCCAGCGTCCAGCGGGCGACTGCTGCCGCCAAGGCTGACCCCACCAACGCACAACCTGGTAAGGCGTAACCACCATGCCACCTCGTCATATCAACCCAGCGGCCAGGCCGACACCGGCCCCCGCCGTCAGCGCGATCACCCTGGTGCTATCGGCAGACATCCCACCACTGATGCCCATCGCCAGGTTTGCCGCGTGGATCGGGGTTTCTACCGATACCGCCCGTGGCTGGGTCAAAGCCGGCAAGCTCGAGATCATGGAGAAAGAACTCCCGAATGAGCTGTCGATGGTCAAGGTGCATGTGTTTATCGCCAAGCAGATGGCGGGGTCGGTGTTGGCACCCCAGTTCAAACACGCGGGTTAACCATATCGTCCTTTGGAGGGAAATCAGAGTGTCAAACCAGTCCTGTTTTTCACACAACCACTTTGCGGCGGCCTGCGACACCTTCAAGGGTATGCACAACATCAGCGAGCTGGAACGCGAGCTCGGCATGCCGAGCCGTGTGCTGCACAACAAATTCAACCCGGCCAGCGAGAAACACAAGCTCACCGCCCTCGACCTCATCGCCCTTTATCGCGCCACCGGGGACGACACCCTGTTTGACGGCCTGCTGTTTGACTGCGGTCTGACCGCCACCAAGCTGCCCGCCGCCGCCGCGCCAACCCCCGAGGCCCGCGCCCAACAGGCGCTCAATGCAGGGGCCCAGATCCTGGGGGTCACCGCGCAAGCCACCACCCTGCTGAGCGGCCCTCGCGTTACCAAGGCCCATCGCAATGCGGTCATCAGCGGAATCTGGGCGGGCATCGAGCACCTGGTGCTGATTGCCACCGAGGTGGAAGACAAATTCCACGCCGTACCCAGCCTTGCCTGCGCCGCCGACATGGCCCGCGTGGCGATGGGCGCATAGGAGACCCCATGTCCAAGTTTTTCCCCTGCCCTCACTGTGGGTCTTACAGCAACGTCAGAACCTCACAGCGCATGAGCGATCTCACCGTGCAGGCGCGCTATCGCTGCAGCAACGATTTCTGTGGGTACGTCTTCCAGGTGATGTCCACGGTGACCGGTTACTACGTGCCCAGCGCCCTGCCCAACCCCGCCGTTCTGGTGCCACGGCTCAAGGGGAGCCGCAGCCCACAAGAGGAGCCTACCAGCACCGCCACCCCGCCCCTGCCCACCAAGCCGCGCCCGTTCCGCGCCATTGAGGAACTCAAGCAGGCACAGGCCGGGGCCACCGAAACAACCGCAGAACAGGAAGGGGCCTAGGCCCCCTACAGGAAGGAGAACCCCATGCAAACGCAACGCATCGACCATGAACAGCGCAACCTGGCGGGGCTGACCCCCGATGAGCAGGTGGCCATGAACACCGCCGGCTGCCAGATCCTGCGGGAGCTGTTCGGCAAAACACGCTCCAGTCTGGACACCGACTGGCTGGCCCTGAGCCAGGCCAAGAAAGCGGCCATCTGTGCCATCGCCCGCCAGCCAAGAGGCGAGCTGATGGCGGCCACCCTATCAGCCCTGCCCCACGCACAACGCGAGGCGGTAAGGATGGCAGTGATCGCGCTGGAGTATCAGGGGGAGTTTCGCGGCGGCTGTGACACCAAGGTGTGGCACCCGGCGCCAGTGACCAGACCCATCGGGGATATCGAGAGAGAGAAGAAGGAACGCGCCGCCAAGCTGCGGATGAAACGCGCCGTGCTGGCGGGCAATGAGATGTGCCAGTCAGGCCCCAGGGCCATCGGGCAATAAAAAACCCGCTATCGGTGCGCCAACACCAGCGGGCTTTCCATCGTCAACAAGGAGAATCGACATGCCAACTTTAGCCATTCGTGACCAATTGCGCAACCTGCGCCTGCAAAACCGCAAGCTGGCCTGCCGTGGTCAGCGTTACCGCACCAGCCCAGACCTGATCCATGCAGTAGAACGCCCGGCCGCCATGGCCTGGCGGGCGGTCTGGTCGTGCGTCAACCGCCGTGGGGGGATCTGATCATGGCCGCCGTTATCACTCGTCACACCGAACCGACCATCAAGGCCGCCAGCGCCTATCTGGTCAGCCGCGGTTACATCAACTGCGGCACCACCTGGCTGCGCGGCAAGAACGGGGACGCCCGCATGGAACGCCTGACCTCTGGCGCCATCCGCATCATCGAGGGGGTGGCATGAACAAGCTGTTACAGCCGGTCAACCGGCAAACCGCCATTGCCGCCGTGCACGCGCTGCCGGCGCGGCTTCGCGCCAGCACCGATTACTCCTACCTCTACCGTGGCTCGGAGGGCAAGTCCCTGATGGCCCAGGCCAGACAGAACCAGCGCTGGTACCAGCTGTTCCACACCATGAACCGGAGGGCTCAACCATGAGCATCGACGCCATTCATATCGCCAAGCGGGCAGAGCAGGCCGTGCTGCCACTGCTGACCGAACTGCTGGCCACCGGCGAGCAGGAAAACCGCATCGCCCTGGGCGAGCTCTACTCCGGTGATGAGTACATCCAGGTGCAGCTGGTCGTGACCAGCCGCCCCGCGGATCTGCTCGATGACGACTCTGTGATGGGGGATGAGGCATGAGCGACATCTATGTAAACCCGATGGCAATGCGGGCCAGGCTGGCCGCCGAGCTGGCTGTGCTGGATTTGTATGGGGTGGTCAAAACCACCGCCGCCAGCCTGAGCGACTGGGTCGGTGTTAACGGCGATTCGCTCCCAGAGCCGCTTGTCGGTGAGGTAAACACCAGCATGGTCGCCATGTCGGCCGCCGCTCATTGCATTGGCTACAGGTCAGCCGACGAGCTGAGCAAGCGGCTGGCTGCCTTCGAGGACACCGGCGAGCTGGTCGTGCAACTGCTGGCAGAGCTGAACCAGGGTGATGGCCTGCGGCGTGAGGATCTGGTTGTCACTCGCTCAGCAGTGCTGCTGCTGGCGATGTATGGGCTGCTGGCGCTGGCCTGCAGCGAGGCTAATGCAGACCGCGACGACAAGGAATATCAGGCATGAGCAGCACGACCGGCAACACCATCGAGCGCGAGCTCTACCCAACTCCAAGCAGCGCCGTGGCTGCACTGATGCGCCACATTAAGTTCCGTCAGGGAGACACCTTTATGGAACCGTGCCGCGCCGAGGGGAACATCTATGACGCCGTCCCACTACCTGATGGTCAGAAGGAGTGGGCCGAGATCCGCCATGGCCGTGACTACCTGGACTGGGACTTTGGCAGCCAGTTCGACGTCATCATCACCAACCCGCCGTTTTCCCTCACCGAGGAATTCATGAGAAAGAGTCTGTCCGAACTCGCACCGGACGGGACGCTCATCTACCTGCAACGGGTGAACTTCCTCGGCAGCAAGCGGCGGGTGCCGTTCTGGGCTGAAATCGGATTCCCGAACAAGACCCCGATCCTGGTGCCACGCCCCCGGTTCGTGGGCGGCGGTTCCGACTCCTGCGAATACTGCTGGTTTATCTGGGACAGAGGGAACCGTGTTGCCCTGCCGGATGGTCTGAGCCACCTGATTGTAGAGGAGGCAGCATGAGCCACCGCCTGATCGCAGACCTGCAAACCCGTGTGGATAGATGGTTCGACACCATGATGGGCGACGAGGCCCGCCTGCGCAGCTACCAGCGCGACCTGCTGGCCATGCGCCAGCTCTCCCCTCGCCCCCGCTGCACGGTCTCCCTCACCCTGCGCCAGTGTGTCGCAGCCAGAAAGATGGCGAGGCATGCCCGCCATGCGCTGGTCTCCTGCCGGAACAACATCAAAGAGCTGTCGGGTACCCATCACCAATGACCAACCAACAGAAAACAGGGCCAGCCGCCGAGGCTGGCCATCTTGGTTTTGCCATCAGCCGCCTGCCGACGCCAAAACGCAACCAGCTGCCGCTATCCAAGAAGACCCTCAAGGCCCGTATCGATGCCCTCGCCAATGCCATGCCGGGCACCAAGCTGGAGGCCGCCTTTGTCGGTGCCCCTGGTGAATCCGATCTGGTCTGGGCGGTGCAGCTGCTCGATGGCCTCTCCATGCAGTTCACCCAGGTGCTGTTCAAGCAGTACGTGCGCCGCCGCAAAGATGGCACCGCCCGCAACTGCCGCAGCGCAAACATCTGGCTGCGGGAACGGGTGAAGTGGGTCCGCTCCCTGGTGATAGCCCTGCCGGTCGATGCCCAGCACCTGCGCGACGACGACGGTCGCAAGCGGGTGGCCCACCAGTTCGCCAACCAGACTGCCGCCATCTGGAAGAACATCGAGCAGAACGCCGCAGCCGGTGAGCTGGATCTGATGGAGACATGGGAATCCATCAAGCAGCCTGCCGACCAGTGGGGGTTCATCGGCAGGATGCCGGACTTCAAAACCAAAGAGGCCAGGGATAACTGGATCCTGAGCGTCATGGTGCGCCTGCTCTCCGCCAAGTGGTGGGAGAGGCGCGTCAACCGCTGCTGGGATAGGCTGCAAGAGCACATCGCCATCCTGCTGGGCAAAGTGCGCAAGGGCGTCTCTGCCTACGTCTCGAACGCCACCATGAAGGTGGTGCGCGAGCGCAAGCGGGCCATGATGCGCTGGCTGGCCGAGTCGGAGGTGATGAACAGCCAGCACGATCTGGTGATTTCGATGAAGGACTGCTGGGAAGCGAGCAATGCCAACCCGGTCAACCGCCGCGCCGAGATGATGACCCGCATGCGCGGCTTTGAAGACTACGCCGAAGAGCAGGGCCATGTGGGGGTATTCTTCACCTGGACAGCCCCGAGCCGCTTCCATGCCTGGAAGACGGGCCGCAACGGCAAGACCATCGAAAATGACAAGTACCAGGGCGCCACCCCGCGCGACACCTGCGCCTATCTGGGCCAGCTATGGAGCCGGGCCCGTTCATACCTGAAGCGCTGGGGCATGCCTATCTATGGCTTCCGGGTTTGTGAGCCGCACCACGATGGCACGCCGCACTGGCACATGCTGCTGTTTATGCGCAAATGCGACCGGAATGGGGTGATCGATACCCTGCAGCGTTATGCCCTGACAGATGATCGGCAGGAGCTGGAGCGCAACAATCTGGGCATTCCCTTCACCGACTTTACCCCGCGCTTCGACTGGAAGGAGATCGACCCGTCCAAGGGGGACGCCACCGGCTACATCGCCGCCTATATCGCCAAGAACATCGACGGCGAGCATGTGGATGGCGATGAAGAAGCGGGCACCAAGGCAGACCAGGGTGCCCAGCATGCCTGCGCCTGGGCAAGTTGGTGGGGGATCCGAACCTTCCAGCAGATCGGCGGCGCCCCGGTCGGGGTATGGCGCGAGCTGCGCCGCATCAGCAACGCCAAGAAGCACGGCGATCTGGTGGGCCCACCCAAGCCGGTCTTGCAAGACCCGCGCTTTGAGGCCGCCCGCTATGCCGCCGATAACGGCATCTTCCGCTGCTACCTCCACGCCATGGGTGGGGCCCTCTCTACCCGCGCCGAGCACCCCATCAAGCTGGCCCATCTCATCGAGGAACAGGCCAACGCTTACGGCGAAGACATCAAGCGCCTGATGGGGCTGCATACCGCCCACCTGGGTGTGCGCACCCGTCTTCCCGGCTGGGAAGTGGTGCCTGCCGGTACCTTTGAGGCCACCAAGGCCGCCGAGGGTTCGGTTGGGGGTGTTGGGGTTAAGTCGGGCGACAGCCCGGCTCCTTGGAGCTCTGACAATAACTGTACGCAGCCGGATCCTGAGGCGTTCGCTGATCAGTTGATGGCAGAGCAATGGGGTTTATCTCCCTTCTCTATCGGGCGTTTACGGGTTGGCGCCAGCGTCAACGCGGACGGCTTCACCCTCTGGCTGGAGAACGGCCAGGTGCAGTCGAGCCGGGCTATCCCGAGCGAGCCGGATTGGCAGCCAGAAGGCCAGATGCCAACCGAACAGGGCCTGCCGGATGAGTACGCGGTACCGGAAGGCGATGAGGACTGGCCGATGCTGGTTGAGCTGTGCGGCAAGGTCTACCAGGCGCAGGGCCACGCCGGGGCGCACCGCTGGATAGAGATGCTGCCGCAGCCCTATCAGTCCGAGATGTGGCGCGTGCTGGAAGGGCTGGATGCGCCGGAGTGGATGCAGGAACAGGACGACTACAGCGAGGAGTGGGTATGAACAACAAACAGACCGTCAGCCGCGAAGAGTACCGCCGCCTGGATAATCGGGTGACCTGCATTCTCCAGCAGCGCTGGCCAGCCAACGAGATCAGCCAGTGGGTGGGGATGCTCAAGGGCAAACAGCAGGCTGTTGCGTCTGCCATTCTGCGCCGCCGCCACCCTCGCCCCTTATCGCTGGCCCTGCCGGCCATTGCCACCGAAATTCCAAACCCGTATCAGGCCAAGGCCAGCCGCCCCACTGTGCCGGTGCTGACCGCTGATGGCCGCTCGGTTGGCCGCCGCCATACGGTGGACGGGCTCACCCCAGTAGCCATCGACCAGAGCGGCACCATCCGTTGTGCCTGCACAGGCCGCACCCTCTGGATAGCACCGGGTAGCCCGACCGATCGCGCGAACCCTGGCGCCGCCGAACAGCTCAACCCAACATATCGGCCGGCACAGCACCAGGTGGTGGTGGATCATCGTAGCTAAATGCCAATAGCGGGGAAAACAGATATAGTGCTCCGAATAAATCCTATTATTGGACAGTCTACATGGAGCGTCTGAAAGATATTCTGGCTTCGCTCATCATGGAGCCTGGGGTGTTGAAGTTCTTGGGTGGCCTGCTGATGCTGTCCTCTTTGGGGGCACTGATGCTGGGCGTCAGAACACTCGTGTTTGAACGCCGTCTCGAACGGGCTTTTTCCAGACTTCAGACCATCACGGATGGCAAAGCGGCACTCCCCACTCCACCAGGTTTGTTTGACCAGTGGCCCATCATTCAGGCCATGATCCCGGAAACGTTCATTGGGTTTCTCACTTGGGCCAGCGTTTTTGCCGCCGGATGGATGATGGTAAGTTATGGCAAGCTGATCGAACGGATGTACTGACTCCCTCCGCCGTCATCACTTCACCACCGGCAGCTCGCCGAGCGCGGTGGTATAGCGGGGGCTTAACTGCTCCCGCTTCATCATCCACTCCCGGGTGTCGCGGCCACGGGCAGCGAAGTAGACCTTCCCCAGCCGTCCCTGGTTGATCTTGTCGATGACCTGCATCAGCGCCTCGCTGCGCGGGGATTGCTGCTGTGCGGCGAACAGGTCTCCCTGCTGCATGCTGGCGGGGGTGAAGTCGGCCAGCATGACGCCCCCTTTCTGGTATCGCTGCTCATCGCGCCAGATACGGGGGAGGAGTTCCGGGATCAGAGCCAGCAGCGCCCGGGTGTCATGAGTGGGCATGGCCAGCTTGGTGCTCACCTGGTTGCCGTAATAGGGCTCCCGGTCGCTGAACGGGCTAGTGCGGATGAACAGGGTCACATGCCGGCAGCACATCCCCTCGCCCCGCAGCTTCTCGGCGGCACGCTCCATGTAACCGGCCAACGCCTGGTGCATGGGGCCGATCTGGGTGATGCGCTCGCCGAAGGAGCGCGAGCAGATGATCTGCTGCTTGGCCTGAGCCTCTTGCTCCAGCTCTGCGCAGGGGATCCCCAGCAGCTCCTGCACGGTGCGCTCGACCACCACGCCATAGCGGCGCCGCAGGCTCTTGGGGTCGGCGGCGACCAGGTCGGCCACCGTCTTGATGCCCTGCGCCTCCAGCTTGGCGGTGAGCCGTCGGCCAATGCCCCATATCTCGTCCACCGGGGTGATCGCCATCAACCGGGTGCGCCGCCCTTCATCCCGCAGATCCACCACACCGCCAGTAGCGGGCCACTTCTTGGCGGCGTAGTTGGCGAGCTTGGCAAGCGTCTTGGTGGGGCCGATGCCGACCCCAACGACTAGCCCGGTCCACTGCTGCACCCGCTCGCGAATTTGGCGACCATAGGCCACCAGGTCGCCAGCCCAGCGCTCGCTCAGCTCGATAAAGGCCTCGTCAATGCTGTAGACCTCCACCGCCGGGGCCATCCCCTCCAGAATGGTCATCACCCGGTTCGACATATCGCCATAGAGGGCGTAGTTGCTGGAGAACCATACCCCACCCATGGCCTCGAAGAACTGGCGGATCTGGAAGTAGGGTACCCCCATCTTGATGCCCAGCGCCTTGGCTTCCGCCGAACGGGCCACCACGCAGCCATCGTTGTTGGAGAGCACCACGATGGGCCGCCCCTTCAAATCAGGCCGAAACAGCCGTTCGCAACTGGCGTAGAAGTTGTTCACATCGACCAGGGCGACGGCGCAGTACTTGTTCATGGGGTATCCATCTTGTGCACGACAAAGGCCACCACCCCGAAGATTTCCAGCTCCTGCCCATCGTTGAAATAGATGGGACGATAGGCCCGATTGCCGGGCAGCAGCGCCACCGATGGCTCAAGCTGCAACTTCTTCACCGTGAACTCGCCATCGACCGCGGCGACCACCACGCAGCCATGCAGCGCCTTGCGGCTGCGGTCGACGACCAGCAGGTCACCATCGCGGATCCCGTGGTCCACCATGCTGTCACCGGCCGCCCGCACGAAGTAGGTGGCCGCCGGGTGGGCCACGCACAGCTGATTGAGGTCGATGGTCTGCTCGGTGTAGTCCTGCGCCGGCGATGGAAAGCCGCAGGCCACCGGGGAGAGGAACAGAGGCAGCTCCAACAAGGGAGCATCGGGGGTGGGTTGAGCAAACATGGGGGCTATCTCAATTGACTGTATAAAAACACAGTATAACAAACAGCCAGAAGAGGATCACCGTTCGGCATTTGGCTCCGTCTTTCGTTGACACACTGTTCTGATGACACAATATAGGAGGTGTGTCAGGCCAAACATTGGGAATGCGTGAATAGTTCCAAAGCAACAAGTAACCTCTGGTAAAGTAACATTAGGAATTAAATAAGCCTTGATATGTTTGGCTTACCGAAAGTTAAAATGTGACATTACACAGATCGTTTTCACAAAACATAGATGGATTAAATTTCATGAAAATATGTGTTTTTTGCGGGATAACAAGTGCAACAAAAAAAATAAATAAGGAGCATATTTTCAGAAAAAAGAATAGGTCTATATTTGGCCGCAACGATACTCATACAAATTTCATGCGATTTTCAAAAAAATCCGGCGTAATAACGGCAGAAAAACCAAAATCATATAATGCATCACCATATGAACAGCAAGTTGGTTCAGTTTGTGAAAGCTGCAATAGTGGCTGGTTAAACAAAATAGATTCTGAATTTGAAAACCTACAATTCAGGCTTGTGAAAAATCTAAATGTTTTTGGGTGTAAATCTGATGCAGAGCTTATCTACACATGGGCATACAAGACGGCTTTGATACGGACGTTAGTTGATGAATCATGTGAACGTGCAATATCTCAACATCACATGAAAAACTTATATGAAACAAAAAAGCCAGATTTAAATGTCGGCGTGTGGATATTTAATAGCAATGAACCAATCGACCTATATTCAAGGCATAGCTTTGGCATTGCAAACCTTAACGAAAATGGAATTGAGTATAATCAGGTAACGATAGCTATGGGATGCATGGGCATTTACGTCATTATGTTGGGCCCAAATGAAAAGTTGCTAAGTCCGATGATAGTTGAAGATGAAATACTGACATTAACAGGAGGGAATGCAAAACGAATGTGGCCTGAAAGTGTTAATTTCATTTGGCCAATAAGCATGAATAAGATCAGTGATGAAGCTATTTCAAACATAGCAATATCGCTAACAAGAGCTCTTGACTCAGTAGATCCTGCAGAAACGATTGCAAGCCACCTTTACATTTCAAGAATGAATGGATCTGACAGAAAGTGAAGGATCGCTAAAGGGAGCTGTAGATGCGAGCGCGGCCAGTGCTGGCACGGCCTCCCGTTAGCCCCTACCAATCTTTCAACCGCATGGAAATCGACACATAAAGCGCGCAGGCGAGGCGGGGTCCCGATTGCGCGCCAGTGGTGCTGGCAGGGGGGGGGCAGCAGGCTGCGCCAGCCGCTCAGGATGCGCGTGAAAGGATCTGCGAGGGTGCAAGGATAGCCCGCATCGGTGATGCAGCAGCGGGCCGCTGATGCGGCCATGTGAGGGGCAAAAGAAAACCCCGCCAGGTGGCGGGGTGGTCGGGATGCACAGGCAGGGTCAGCGCAGCATGTCGCCTTGGCTGGCCTGCTCGATACCGGCGGCCAGCTTGTAGGGGTTGAACCGGATCACCTCCTCCCCTGCCCAGTCATTGAGCGCCAGCAGGCTGGCCTTGATGCTGTCGATCTCGTTGATGTCGAACACCTGGGCGGCCTTGGTCACATCGCCGAACCCGCCCGTGCTGTTCGGCATCACTCCCATCAACTGGGGCGGTACCCGGTGGGTGGCCAACTGGTCGTCGCGGCTGACGTTCTTGATGGAGAGAAAATCATCCTTGGCCGCCACCTCGGCAACCGGGATCAGCCTCACCCCGTCCTTGCTGCCGTTAGGGGTGTAGAGCAAGAGGTTGCGGAAGTTGCCGGGCCCCTTGCTCTGGCGCAGCGCCTCACGCAAGGCCGCAATGTCGCCCTCGTTCTGCACTGCGTCGGTGATGTGCATGATGAACCCAGCGTGGGATCCATTCTCGTAATACTTGCGGCGGAACAGGGTGGCCGACTCGTTGAGCAGGGTAGAGTTGAGCCCGCCGACATAGTCGGGGATGCCGTAGATCTCCTGGTTGATGTCGCTCTCCATCACATGGCCCACCCGCCCGGCCGGCAGCGCCTGCTCCTGCCCGGGCTGGGCAATCCACCAATAGGTGTCCAAGTCCAGAGCCCGCCGGGTGTATTTAGCCCGCAGGTGGTCATAGCGCAGCACCCCGCCGAGTCGGTTCTGCACCGCCTGCAGATAGCCGTTGCCGAAGATCAGATAGTCCAGCGCCAACCCGGTGAAGGCGGCCAGGCTCAGTTTCGGATGCGGGATGAAACAGGAACGCAGGATGTTGCGCTTCACCTGGATGGCCGAGGCGTGATGCACCCCGGCCCGATAGACCCGAGACAGCCCATTGAGGGAGAGGGGCGGCTCGTACCAGCGGCCGTTGTGCATGGCCTCCAGGTAGTCGAACACCTCCCGTTGCGATAAGACGGGCACCGGCTCGCCAAAGCTGAACGCCTCGATGGCCGCGCCGGGTTTCTGGGTCGCCGTCATCGGCGAGGTATGGCGCTGTGGGCGGCGCTTTCTCATGCGAAAATCTCCATCATGCTGGTATTGGCACCGGTGGCACCTGCCAGCGGTTCGTGTAACAGGGCCTGCATCGTTGCCCAGGCAATATCGGCGTGGCTGGTTTCCTCTGACCGGCTGGCCTCAAAGGTCGGCAGCTTGCCGCCCGCGGTCACGGCGCGGCGGATGCTCATGAACGCCTGGGCGAGGTCTGTCCAACCGCTGTCAAACTCCAGCCGCCCCTTGTTCATCACATCCTGCGCCTTCATCACCATCTGGATTTTCACGCTCGGGTTGTACTGGATAGGGGTCGCCGCCGGGTAGAACTGCTTCACCAACTGGTAGACCCCCTCCCCGATCCCGGTCGTATCGATGCCGATGTAGCACACGTTGTAGCGCTCGCACATGGCCTTGATGGCTCGCGCCTGGGCGTCGAAGTCCATCCCGCTCCAGCGGTGGCGCTCCAGCACCCGGAACTTGCCGCCGGGCACCGCCGGCGGAGCCAGCACGGCGCAACCTGCGCTATCCCCCTGCCCACCCTTGGCCGGGTCATAGCCGATCCACACCGGCCGGCTACCCAGCGGACGCAGGGCAAAGGGCTTGTAGTCGTCCCACAGTTCCCAGCTGTCGACCATGCAGCGCTGCAGGGTGACGAGCGGGAACACGCTCGAGGTGTCATCCATGAAGATGCACATCAGCAGGTTGAGGTATTCCTCCTCGGAGTACTCGCTGCGCAGCTGATCCAGGTCGAACAGGTCGCAGCCACCGCGCACCGCATCTTCGACCGTGACAATCTGCCGCCACTGACCATCGGCGCACAGCTTACCGCTGGCAAGATTGGCGTGGCTCAGGTCAATCTCGACCCGGTCTGCCTTCGCCTTGCCACGGTTGAAGTTGGCGCCGGACCAGAACGCATAGGCGGGATGGGAAAGGCTGGATGGGGTGGAAATGTAGGTCTGGCGCCACTTCTTGTGCATCGCCATGCCGGAAGCCACCTTGCGGAACTCAAGGAAGCCATGGATCCAGAAGTACTCATCCATGTAGATGTTGCCGTGGTAGCTCTGGGCGGTGCGGGCGTTGGTGCCGAGGAAGTAGAGGTGCGCTCCGTTCGGTAGCACCATGGGGTCGCCCTTGAGCTCCACCCCCTCCTCCTTGGCAAACTGGATGATGTACTGCTTGAACACATGAGCCTGCGCCTTGCTGGCCGACAGGAAAATCTGGTTGCGCCCGGTGACCAGGGCATCGATGAAGGCCTCGAAGGCAAAGAAGTAGGTCGCCCCAATCTGGCGAGACTTGAGCAGGTTGCGGATCCTGTGCTGGTTGCCAGCCTCGTACCAAGTGCGCTGGTAGCCAAACATGGTGGACTCGAAGCGCTCGATCAGCCGCTCTTGCTGTTCGGGCTCCACCACATTGCGCTCGGGTGCCTTCTTCGGCCCCTTGTTGCGGTTCGCCACCTTGGGGTTGAGGTCGGCCTCATTGCCTCCGTTGCTGTACTTGTTGACCCGGGCTATCCGCTCCAACTGCCTACCCAGCAGGTCAATCTCCTTGAAGTCGCCGCCGCTTTTCACCTCCTTGGCGATCAGCTGGCACATCCGCGCCTCGATGGCGAAGTCGACCCGGTCAATGGGTTTGATGTCATCCCAACCATCGCGGGATTTCCAGGTGGCGACCGTCCCCTCGGGGGTCGCCAGCAGCTCCGCAATGGCTCGGATCTTGTACCCCTGAAAGTACAGGTGCATGGCCTGCCGTCTGGGTTCGATATGGGGGAAAAGTAAGGGTGCTGTCGTCATGGCGCCAGTCTACCCAGCCACAACCCATCCAAACGCCACCCCGCCAGTGTGCCAGCGCCGTACACACTGGCCGCCGATTGCACGATCCCGCCTGTCACCCAGACCATAACCGCGACATCACCACCCAATCACCAAAGGGATCCCAACCCATGGCAAAGTCCAAATTTTTCCGTGTTGCCGTAGAAGGGGGCACGACCGATGGCCGCGCCATCACCCGCGAATGGCTTGAGCAGATGGCCCAGCGCTACAACCAGTCCACCTACGGCGCCCGGGTCAATATGGAGCACATCCGGGGGATTGACCCCAACGGCCTGTTCAAGATGTACGGCGACATCACCGCCGCCAAGACAGAAGAGGTCACCATCGA
>NZ_JBFOCW010000056.1:0-22457 GCF_040908005.1 Aeromonas sp. s1(2024)
CCGCTCACAGCTGGCGTAGAAGTTGTTTACATCAACGAGCGCTATAGCCATCACGCTGCCTCAGATTGCCAATCACATGGGTGACCACTCCGAACAACTCCAGGGAGAGGCTCATAAAAGGGTCGATAGGCGCGAACGCCGGATTGGCTGGCAACAGCCGCAACCTCGGCTTGAGCTGCAAGGTCTTTACCGTGAAGCCGCCATCGAGTAGTGCAATCACCACATCACCATGGCGCGGGGTGAGGCTCTTATCGACCACCAGCAAGTCACCGGGAAAGATACCGACCCCGGTCATGCTCTCCCCCTCGGCACGCAGATAGAAGGTGGCTGCAGGGTGCGCCACGCAGTGGGTGTTGAGGTCCAACTTCCCTTCCAGATAGTCGCTGGCTGGGCTGGGAAAGCCGCAAGAGGCGCGGTGCAAGAACAGCGGGATGGTCACCTCGGCGGGTGATGGGTCTGGGGTTAACAGCGTCATGGTAATAATGCCTGTATATAAATACAGGTATTATAGCGCACCACCTTTGAACCAGCGCAAGTCCCGCATGCCACTGATGGCGTACCATGGCGTCAACAAATAACAAAGAGGTCAGTATGAGTCACAATCTGTGCGCCCTACCGAAAGAGCAGCAAGAACGGGTCGAGGTCGAGAAGGCCGCCGCGTATGCGGTATGGAAGGAGCGCAACGGTCACTTGGCCAGCGCAGAAAGCGAAGCGAACCAACATCAAGGTGAACTGGGTCGCTACTTCCTTGAAAAGGTCACCTACTTCAAGTCTCGCTGACCCTATCAACACGTTCAT
This sequence comes from Aeromonas sp. s1(2024), assembly GCF_040908005.1. Lineage (NCBI taxonomy): Bacteria > Pseudomonadati > Pseudomonadota > Gammaproteobacteria > Aeromonadales > Aeromonadaceae > Aeromonas > Aeromonas sp. s1(2024). The sequence continues at coordinate 799 of NZ_JBFOCW010000056.1, forward strand.
CGGTGGCTATGCAGGTCACTAGCAACAAACCGCATTCCAAACAACTTAACGAGGTATGTATTGTGACGGCATTGGTAGTCAACTTGGTAGAGACCTACTCCAGCCGAGGTGCTTACAAGGGCGCCATTAGCGCTTGGCGGGTTTCAAGTTATATGGCCAACAAAATCTCCACCGTCATTGGGGTTTACAAGTCTCAAGTCGTGGTTGTCATCGAAGACTGCCAGCTGAAACTCTCGACACCTGATGTCAATGAACTACACGATGACGGGTGTGATGGTCGTTACTTCGTGGTCGGTGGAGACATTTACGAAGACACCAAAGCTTGGCTAAAGCCGCATCCGTGGCTATTCAAGTCACTGGCCAGCGTACAAGGCCCACGCTACCTGAGCCTCGAAGAGGCCAACCAGATACCTTCAGGCAGCGTCATACTGAAGTAAGCCATATCTACACATCTTGATAGATAAGGTGAGGGAGGCTCGCGCCTCCCCCACTCAACACCACACCTCACACAAGCTCTCTGCCTGCGCCAGAACCAGCTGAGCAGCCTCTTCCTGCTGGTCTGGCGGGTACTTGTACTTGCGCAGGATGCGCTTGACCATCAGCCGCAGTTTGGCGCGCACGCTTTCGCGGCTGCTCCAATCCACGGTCACGCTACGGCGCAGGTTGGCTGTCAGCTCATGGGCTATCTTGGCCAGTATCTCGTCCCCCAGCTCACGCACTGACGCCTCGTTGTTGGCCAACGCATCATAGAAGGCGAGCTCGTCATCGTTAAGGCCCAAGGCCTGCCCCCGCTTGCTTACGGCGGCAAACTTCTTGGCCATGTCGATCAGCTCCTCGATCACCTGTGCGGTTTCGATGGAGCGGTTCTGATAGCGTGCGATCACCTTGGTCAGCATCTCCGAGAACTTCTTCTCCTGGGAGAGGTTGGTCGCGAACTTCGACTTGATCTCCCCCTCCAGCAGTCGCTCCAGCAACTCCACCGCAAGATTGCGCTCCGGCAGGTTGCGCACCTCGGCCAGAAACTCATCATCGAGCAGGCCGATATTGGGCTTGTCGAGCCCCACCGCTTCAAACACATCGACCACATCGCCCGATACCACCGCATTGCCGATGATCTGGCGAATGGCCAAGTCGCGCTCTTCGTCGGTTTTCTTCTTTTGGGAGATCGCCTTCTTGGTCAACAACACTTTGACCGCCTGCAAGAAGGCCACTTCTTCCCGCACTGCCTTGGCCTCGTCAAGGGTGCAGCAGAGCGTGAACGCCTTGCTCATCGCCAGCGCGTTGTCGGCAAAGCGCTTCTTGCCATCCTCAAGGCCAAGAATAAAGTTGGCGGCCCCGGCGAGCAGCTTGTGGCCACCGGTGAGGTAGTCGTTGTAATCAAAGCCATGCAGCAGGGCGCGCAGGATATCGAGTTTCTCCTCCAACACCGCGTAGGCCTCATGGGCATCGACGGTCGGCTTGCCCCGTCCTTTGCTGGCGGTGTACTCCTTGATGGCGCTCTTGAGCTCGTTGGCGATCCCGATGTAATCGACCACCAGCCCGCCTTGCTTGTCCTTGAACACCCGGTTCACCCGTGCAATCGCCTGCATCAGGTTGTGGCCCTTCATCGGCTTGTCCACATAGAGGGTATGCACGCAGGGCGCATCGAAGCCGGTCAGCCACATATCACGCACGATGACCAGCTTGAGCGGGTCACTCGGGTCTTTGAACCGCTTCTCCAGCCGTTTCTTCACTTGGGTGGCATGGATGTGGGGCCGCAGCAATGCCTTGTCAGAAGCGCTACCGGTCATCACGATCTTGATGGCCCCCTTGTCGGGGTCCGGGTCATGCCAGTCGGGGCGCAGGGCCACGATGGCATCATACAAGTGCACGCAAATCTCGCGGCTCATGGCGACCACCATGGCCTTGCCATGCTGCGCCTGATTGCGCTCTTCGAAGTGGGCCACCAGATCGGCGGCAACCCGCTCAATTCTTGGCTTGCTGCCAACCACCTTCTCCAAGGCTGCCCACCGTGACTTAAGCTTGGCCTGCTCGCTCTCTTCCTCATCCTCGGCCAACTCATCCACTTCGTCGTCGATGTGGGGAAGCTCTTCGTTATTAAGTGACAACTTGGCCAAGCGTGACTCGTAGTAGATGGCAACCGTGGCACCATCGTCCTTGGCCTGCTGCATGTCGTAGACGTGGATGTAGTCGCCAAAGACGGCGCGAGTGTCGCGGTCTTCCGCTGATACGGGCGTACCGGTAAAGGCCACGAACGTCGCGTTGGGCAGCGCGTCGCGCAAGTGCTGTGCATACCCGACCTGATAGCGCGCAGCCCCTTCTGCAACCTTGCCTGGCGCTTTGAGCGAGGCGCTGAAACCGTACTGGGTTCGATGTGCTTCATCCGCGATGACCACGATGTTGGCGCGGTCGCTGAGCACAGGGAACGTGTCCTCATCCTCGCCGGGCATGAACTTCTGGATGGTCGTGAACACGATGCCACCGGAGGGCCTGTTGCCAAGCTTGTCACGCAGGTCACCTCGCGTACTCACTTGCACCGGCTCCTCGCGCAGCAGATCTTGCGAGAGTGAGAAGACCCCGAACAGCTGGCCATCAAGGTCATTGCGGTCAGTGATGACGACGATGGTCGGGTTCTCCATCGCGGCGTCTCGCATCACCCGGGCCGCAAAGCAGGTCATGGTGATGCTCTTGCCACTGCCCTGGGTATGCCACACCACCCCGCCCTTGTGGCTGCCGTCTGGACGCGATGCGAGCACCACCTGCTCGATGGCCGCCCTGACTGCATGGAACTGATGGTAACCGGCGATCTTCTTGACCAACCGGCCATCATCTTCAAACAGCACGAAGAAGCGCAGGTAATCGAGCAACATGGCCGGGGTCAGAATGCCGCGCACCATGGTCTCCAGCTCGCCAAACTCGCCGTAGGGGTCGAGGTTGACCCCATCCACAGTGCGCCACTGCATAAAGCGTTCGGCATCCGCAGACAGCGATCCCATCCGCGCCTCGCTACCATCGGAGGCAATCATGATCTCGTTGTACTGGAACAGGTCGGGGATCTGCTCCTTGTAGGTCTGCAGTTGGTCGAATGCCTTCCAGATGTCGGCATGCACGTCGGCCGGGTTCTTGAGCTCCAGCACCACCAGCGGCAGCCCGTTGATGAAGAGGATGATGTCGGGGCGGCGGGTGTGTTTGGGCCCCTTGATAGAGAACTGGTTGATGGCGAGCCACTCGTTGGCGGTGGGCTGCTCGAAGTCAACGAGGCGGACAAAGTCCCCCACCGTTTCGCCATCGCGCTGGTACTGGACTGGCACTCCATTCACCAGCAAGCGGTGAAATGCCCGGTTGGCCGACAGCAGCGCCGGGGTATCGAGGTTGACCACTTGGGTCAGCGCATCTTCACGCGCCACCAGCGGCACGGAGGGGTTGAGCCGGGCAATCGCCTCCCGCAAGCGCTCGCGCAGCAGCACTTGCTGGAACTGCTCACGCCACGGGTTATCAGAATCGGGGGCAACGTCGTAGCCACACACCACGCGATAGCCCACCTCGGCCAACCACCCCAGCACCTCTTGTTCCAACTGATCTTCGGTCATGCACCATCACTCATCAACAAGGAGAAACGCCCGTCAGGCGGGCTCGGTGGGCCTCAGTGGCAAACGCAGTTCGCACGCAGAATCCGCCCTCGGCTGGCAAGGCAATATCAGCCGGTGGGACGAACTGGCAGCCAAGTCAAACGGCAAGACCCACAACGTCAGGCGGGCATCATAACAAAAAGGTTCGAGTGGAACTTTGAGCTGGCTCCATGATGGATAAATCAATACCAGATGACCATAATCTTGCTCGGTCAGGTACTTGTGGCCATAAGCGAACAGCTGGTATAGGTCACCCTGGCTGATGCCGTACTTGCCGTCACGGTCGCTGCTATCGAGCCGCTTCCACTTCACATCCATCACCCAACGCTTGTTGCCGTGCTGCAACAAGAGGTCCGGCTGTAACCGGAACATCTGCTTGCCTTGCTGGGTGCAAAGGTACTGACTGGCCACCTGGGCTTTGAGGTTGGCATCGGGCAACAGCTGTTCACGCAGGCACGACTCTACATAGCGCTCGAACAGCTTCTCCATGGGGAACAGCAGGCTGATGCCACGCCACTCACCATTCAGGGCACTCGGCATGGCACGATAGAGGATGAGCTCACACCACGGCCGAACCCCTTGATAGTGAGCCATCAAGCGGTCATGTCGCCACAGTCTGAAGTCCCCTTCCACATCGCGGCTGGCAGGCACATCCACCAGCAAGTGGCGCAGCTCCTGTGCCAACCGCCAGTTGTCCGGGTGCTGAGTCGCATTGGCGACGGTCTCCAGCGCCCGCTTGAGCAGCCGGTTCTCAGCCCGGTCGGGCAAGAAGAGGTCGTAACGTAACGCAAAGTGGTGGCCCCGGCCCGGTGGCTGGCGCATCTGCCGGGCGACATCCAGCTGACCACGCAAGAACGGCTCGGTCGCCTCAAGGCGCTGATAGTCACTGCGCACGCCGCGTTTGACCAGCTGATCGAGCTCGGCCAAAAAGCGCGCGATAACCCACTCGTTGAGCGGCATATCAAAGCGTTCCAGCGACGCCTCCGCCGTTTCACGGGGGGGCAGATCCAGGGCTCGCTCCAGCATCCGGCGGATCAACTCGCGGCCATGCTCGGGTGGGTCACCCTCACTGGCGGTCTTGGGCAGGATCTCGATCACCTGCCCGGTGGGGGTCTCTATCACCCCCACGTAGTTGTCCAGTTGCAAGGTCCGGCTATCTTCCACCTGTATCAGGGCAGGAGCATGGGTGACCTTATAACGCTGACTCAACTGACAGAGCCAATCAAAATCCACTTGATCGATATCAGGATGTGCCTGAACTGGCACGCAGTTATCTCTCACAACCAGTCGGTCGTACTCACGAACCGTGATGGGAGCCTTCACTGCGCCCCCTTGTCACCCTCGATGGTCAAGGCATAGGCCTCAATACGCGTAAACGCCTTCTCATTGATGCACCAACGTTGGCGCTGCCCCCCAACCGCTATATCACCAAGCAGGGTCTTGATATCGAGTTTGGGAGGTGTGAGGAACATCGCCTCAGCGCGGCTCTTGCGATGATCATTGAGCACCCAGGCGATACGCTGCCAGTCCTCAAAGAAGTACTCCTGCAATAGCGGCAGGATCTGATGCTGGAAGATGTATCCCAACTGCGCCAAGGTTGGCTTTGCAGTCGCTTTGAGCGGCATAAAGTAGGCATGACCGAGGCAATGGTCGCGGTCCAACAGCACCTCAATGCGCTGGTTCAGCGTGTGCAGCAAGCGGCCTACGTCTACCTTGTGCTCCTCATCCTCGATGACCACGCCATTAAGCAGCTCGGCCCTGGGCGGCATCTCTTCAAACACAAAGCGGCGACGCAGCGCGATATCGAGTCCGGCCAAGGAGCGGTCAGCGGTGTTCATGGTGCCGATAAGGTAGAGGTTGTCCGGTACGCTAAAGGGGCGCTTGGAGTAAGGCAGCGTGGTGGTCAGCGCCTCGCTTGCCCCAGCTCGCTTGCTTGGCTCTATCAGGGTGATCAACTCACCGAAGATGCGCGAAACATTGCCCCGGTTGATCTCGTCGATGATCAATACGCGTTTGTTTGATGGCGTGGCACCAGGTTCACTCTGCGACCCAGCTTGTGATGCAGTGGCATTGACCAGAGCAAGCAGCTTCTCCGGGATCAAGGTCGGAGCCTTCAATTCATAGAGCGTCATCTGACTAAAGCGACCGTTGATCAGTTCACTACATGGGAGCGAGGGACTGAACTGGCATAGCCACTTGACCGGACGAACCTGAGCATAACCATCATCATAATCGGGATGAAGTTCCCGTCGGTAATCCCCTTTAATCTCACCAATAGCCCGGAACTTGAAATTACCATCAGTCACAACAACTAGGTCGCCAACCTTCATCCGGTTCACCAGCGTCATCACGCTGGTAACGGTGTAGTCATATGCGTTATCTATCTTGCCAGTTGATTGCTCCAGCAGAGCCTGCACCTCTTCACGGCTCTTACATTGGCTGTAATCATGCGCGCCTCCATACCCCAGACGGATCACCCCCTCTTCAATACAGTCATCAAAGATATGAGCATCATCCCCCTTGGTATTTCCAAGTGACATCTTCCAGACCCGGCGTCCCTCCAGCGTCATCGCCTCATGGCTGTCGCTGCGCGTGACTTTGGCTGCCACCGCGTCACACATGCGCTTGAAGACACCATCAACCACGTCATAAGTCAGTTGACCGCTGTCTCCATCACTCTCAGCCCGGATCCCCTCCACAAAGTCCTCATAACTGAAGCTCTGGTGGAAGGTCACAAAGTCGATACGTCCCTCCTTGACCAGCTCATCAAAGCGCGCCTTAAGCGCCTTGCGGGCCTCTGGGCTTTCATCCTTGTCGTATTGGGACCAGCACTCAGGGTCCAGAATGGCCAGCGCCTTGTTAATGGTGTGATAGGTCTTACCTGTGCCGGGCGGGCCATAGAGGATCTGATTCAGGGGAACTAGGTCATTCATGATGTTCGTCTCTGACTTCTGTGGAACTGAAGGCGCACCGACAGGCCGATTACTGTGTCCGTTTACATTGATATTCTCATTTTTTATCAAGGGCACCACGGTACTATCAAACCAAGCTGAAACACTTTCACTGGTGTCAGCCTGATACCGGAGCTCTCCATGCTTTGGCTCAGGCGTAATGGCAGCATAGCGTTCCCCTTTTAGCAGAACGGTACACCACAATTTTTTTCCTTGGTCTCGAGCGATTCTCAATACTTGCGAAATGGCTTTAGAGGCACCTTTTGGCTTGATTCCCAGAACCCAGCTTGGCCCTCCTCTATTAATCCATTGATCCGCTTTAGGGAAACGCTGAGTCGCCTCGTCAATCACCCATTGAGCCCACTCTCGCTCACGCGCACCAAGGGAGTCCCAAAATGCCTGATATTCGGATGTACCATCCACGTTTTTAACATCCTGCAACTGGCTGACGACATAATCACGAAATTGACGCAGCGCATTACGTGCAGCCCCATTCCCGTAATTGCCCTCCTCAGCCAACTCCCCCCCTAAGTCATAACTGGCAAGCAGTGACTCTAGTTGAACAATATCGGTGATAGACCACAGGTCCAGCCCACAGTGCCTAGCAAGGTGGTTAATACCTGAGCAGTACGAGTCCACGGTATTAGCCGTCATCGGCCGGGCTAACAGGTAGTTCCGGTAGCCTTCCTGAGTTACTGACATAGTCCGGCCTCGCTCAGTTGTTCCTCGGCATCCGGCAAGCGCAGTTGACCGGAGATCAGGCGGGGTAGCAGTGTATCGCGCAAGTTGGCGAGGGTTTGGGCTTGCTGGTGATTCGCTGCCACCTTGGCAAAAAGTGGGGCCGCAACCGCATGGAAAGCGTTGAGAACATCATAACTCGGTAGGACGCACGGCAAATTGCTTACTACCTCCGGACGAACAGCCGGATAAGCACCACCATCAGCAACATGTGCAAGGTATTCAATGCTGCTATTCGCAGTAGCTGCAAGATAGACATACTCGGTCGCAGCCTTCTGCTTGGGCCGCAGTACCGCAAAACCAGTGCTTCCAGTCAAATTAGGCCGAGGATTGCTGATGAACGCATAAGAGCGGTTACCCGGCCGGACAGTGCCCACGATCGTGTCACCATCACGCAATACTCGTCTCGCCCGACTAGGTGCATCCTCAAACAGAAACTCAGTGATCTCGGCAATCTCGTTCTCTTTGGCATTGGCCAAATCAACATAAGCCACAGAGTCAGGTCGATTCTTAACGGTCCAAGATTCAGGATTGAGTAAAGCAAGATCGTTAAGTGAACCCGTGCTCCACCCCTTCGGCACCTGACCAAGGTCTGACTCTTCGAAGCTGTCGGGGAACAGGGCCGCAACCTCGGGGGGTAGACCTGCTGGTTGCTCGCCCCCAGCGTTTGCATGAACCGGATCGAAGTCAACAAACCACGACTTGAACAGCGCCTGAGCGATCGCCTCTAACGTGGCGTTGGTTTCGCGTAAAAGGGCTATACGATCATCAAGGGTTTGAAGACTGTCAACAATGCGACGCTGAACGGCAATAGGTGGAAGACACACATGGAAAGCCTTTGCTTCCGGAAAATATATTGTCTGGTGTGTGGTACCACTTGCGAAACGCAGCATGCTGTCGTGCTCGGCAAAAAGCACGTACTTGAGGTAGCTATAGTCAATTGCCTCCGAACACACCCAGTTGATGAAATCCTGACTTGTCGCCATTGGTACGCCCATGACGACAACATATCCAACAGACGCTGTCCTAGATAGGCAAACTGTATTAGCGGGCAAAACTCGTGCGGATGAGTTTTCGATCCCCAGAGAGTTCGTTGTTTGCTCGGTTCGATAGATTGTCCGCCCGTGATTGGATGTTGCATCTCGGATACCAATCCAGGGAATTTTTCCTCCCCAATACTCTGGATGCTTACGGCTTGGAGTATGTCCCGACTCTAAGCGCGCGACGGATGAAAGAGGAACCCATTCCCATCCCTCTGGCGGTTGCTCCTTCGGCATTCCAACCGACAGAGCAAATCGCCCTCGGATTACACCTTCTGTCGCAGCTCTACCACCAACTCGAGTTGTCTTGACGACTGGAGCCTCAGAACTCATACCCTAGCCCCCCCAGCTTATGTTTGATCAACCGATCCAGCTCGGCCCCCTTGCTCATCTGGTCGCCGAGTTGATTGGTCAACCGAGCCATCTTGTCGGCAAAGGCTTCATCGTCGTCCTCGACCTCTTCGGCGCCCACATAGCGGCCGGGGGTCAACACATGGCCGTGCTCGGCAATCTCGGCCAGGGTTACGCTGCGGCAGAATCCCGCTACATCCTCGTAAGGCTGATCGCACTCACCGTCCCCTTTCCACGCGTGGAAGGTATCGGCGATACGGGCAATTGCGCTCTCATCGAGTTCGCACTGCACCCGGCTGATCATGGTGCCCAGCTTGCGGGCATCGATAAACAGCACCTCGCCCTGGCGGCGGGTCTTGTTCTTGGTGAGGAACCAGAGGCAGGCCGGGATCTGGGTGTTGAAGAAGAGCTGTCCCGGCAGGGCCACCATGCACTCCACCACGTCCGCCTCCACCATGGCACGGCGAATATCGCCTTCGCCACGCTGTGGAGAACTCATTGAGCCGTTGGCCAACACGATACCAGCGCGACCTGTTGGCTTGAGGTGGTAGAGCATGTGCTGCAGCCAGGCGTAGTTGGCGTTGCCCGCAGGCGGCGTACCGTAGACCCAGCGCGGATCCCCCTCGAGGCTACCATGCCACCAGTCGCTGATATTGAACGGCGGGTTGGCCAACACAAAGTCGGCACGCAAGTCAGGGTGCTGATTGCGGGTGAAGGTATCACCGTTTTCGCGCCCGAGGTTGTAGTCCATCCCCTGGATGGCGAGGTTCATGGCCGCCAGCCGCCAAGTGGTCGGGTTCGACTCCTGACCGTAGATGGAGACATCACCCAGCTTGCCACCATGGGCTTCGATAAACCTCTCCGACTGCACGAACATGCCGCCTGAACCGCAGCAGGGGTCGTAGACCTGGCCATGATGGGGAGCAAGCACCGCCACTAGCGTTTTGACGATGCTGGCCGGGGTATAGAACTGACCCCCCTTCTTGCCCTCGGCACTGGCAAACTCGCCAAGGAAGTACTCGTAGACCTGCCCCAGGATGTCGCGTGCTTCACCGACATCACTGCCAAAGCCAATCTTGGAAACCAGATCCACCAGCTCGCCGAGCTTGCCATCGGGCAACTGGGCACGGGCGTAGCGCTTGTCAAGGATGCCCTTGAGGCGCGGATTCTCCTGTTCGATCAGGGTCAGCGCATCGTCAATACGCTTACCGATATCAGCCTGCTTGGCATGGGCCCGCAGCCCCTCCCAACGGGCACCTTCCGGTACCCAGAAGGCGTTCACCTCACGGTAGTAATCACGGTCTTCCAGCTCCTCGGCCAGCAGCTCATCGTCACAGTCGTAGAGGAAGTACTCGTCGCTCTCATCGGCAAAGCGGCGAGTCAGTTCGCTTCGACGGGCGGCGAAGGAGTCGGAGATGTACTTGAGGAAGATAAGGCCCAGCACGATGTGCTTGTACTCGGCGGCGTCCATGTCGGCACGCAGCTTGTCTGCGGCAGCCCACAGGGTCTTCTTCAGCCCCTCGATACCGGTAACTTGCGGCTCATCCTTGGCCTGCTTAGCCCTGCCACCGGCCTTCGCTTTGCGTGGTGCTGCAACGGCGGCTTCACCTTCCAACACCCGGAGCACAGCACCGCCCCGCCCGCGCCCCTTGCGCAGTACGCCCTGTTCCAACAGGGCCTCGCGTGCAGCGGTAAAGTCCTCATCGGTCAGGTCGCTGAATTGGGCTTTCAAGGTGTCCATCAAGGCTTGGTTACCGATAGTGCTGCCATCTTCAGGAACGGCGGCCAGCAGCGCCTGGCTGAGCTCGTTGAGGTCGGTCATGGGGTTCTCCGGTTAATGCGTGTTGCCGTCACAGCACACCTGCGCGAAAGCCAAGGTGAGGATGCGGGCCAAGTCGTCAGACTGACGGAACGGCGCATGCCGAGCCTTGCGGGCGCAGCAGGGACCTATCCAGGGTGGTGGGTCAACAGAAGGCGATGCAGCCAAGGTGATGCATCGGCGAGAAAAAGTCCGGCCCGTCAGTCGTCTATCAATTATCTGGCGGGCAGTTTATACAAATGAACCCCGCAGCACTATGCGTAATGTCACGCATAATGGCGATCACGGAGCATCGTTGTTATTGCAGAGATGAGATGGTCAACGCCTCAAGTTGGCGGACAAAAAAACAAAGGGGAGGCCATAAATTGGCCTTCCCCACGATCTATCCCATTAATCACGGATGAGTAGGTGCCAAAATGTTACCACAAGCGGATTGGTGGTCACGTCTTGCGCTCAGGATTGGCGTCCATGTTGGTCGCTGGGTAGATGGCTAAGTAGACATAGCCGTGACTGCCAAGGGTATCAGCTTCGCAGGTAAAGCCGCCGTGCTGGATAGTGATGCAGTGCTGACGTTGGGCATCCAGTTCGCCGGTCAGCAGCTTGGCTTCCAGAGCCTTGATGATCTCCGGGAAAGCTCGGTCGAGCTTGGCTATCTGCACCTCACTCCAGTCACCGATCAGACTGGCACGATCGGATAGAAAATCGAGTCGGTAGCGACTCTGTATCAGACGAGCGCCAAAGCGTGGGGAGATATCACTAGGCAGACCCCAGCTGATGCTGGGAGGCAGCGTGACAGCTGGGACCTCAGGTTGCTGTGTGACAGGGCACGTGGGATCGGTTGTGGTCATGATTAGCGATACCTAAGTTGAATGTCGATGATGGTGCCGGGCACGTTGTGGCGCTGGCGTAGTCTGGTCAGGTGCTCTGGGAGGTCTGTCAGGTTTGTCAGTCGCCCTCGGTAGAGCCGGGAGAGATTGACGTAGTCAGGATGGCTCACAGTTATGGTCACCTGATGTCCTGGCTGCCAGCGACCAAATAGGCGGGCTTTGGCTTCCTTGATGGTGGTGATGCCGGGAGCGGGTAACGTCTGCCGGTTACGCAGATGCAGTTTATTAAGCTCGGGGGCATAGCGATGCACCTCGAGCCCAGTGATTAGACGGGTCATGTTCGGTGACTCCAATGATGCAAAGGGCCAGCCTGTGAGGGCTGGCCCTTTATGCTGTTTGTTGATTTGCGAGACAGTCGGGCGTCAACGAGCGCAGTCAGTCGCCTCGTTGATAACCGGCTTGCAATTGAGCCGGTCCAGCAGGTGCCGTGAGCCGTACTGGGCCACCAGCCGGGCGATGGCCATTTGAGCGCAGGTCGCTCTGCTGGGCTTATTCTCAGGGATTGCGTAACGAGCGGTGAGCCAGCCGCCGAGCAATGCGATGCGGTAGCCGCTTGGGATGTGAGTGAGCGACGTACCGATGCCCCTCCCGTGAATGAGAAAGGGCACAGCTTGTCCGCCGATGTCGATATCCATGCGCTGCCCCTTGAGCTCGAAGGTAGTGAGCTCGCCGGTTTGCGGATGTTTGCCGGGCACCTTGATGGTGATGTGTTTGGCCATTTCATACCTCCGGCTTGCTTTCAACGTGGTGGGTCACACTGTTGGCCTCGGGGTCGATACTGATAAACGCCGGGGCTTGTGGGTGGTAGTGGTATAGCCGCGCCAATTCAGCGCGAAACGCCTCGACGTTTGGCGCAATCACATGGCTGGTATCTCCCTCGGCATAGGTAAAGGTCTCCAGCTTCTCGGTATTAATCCAGATACCGAAGTACCAGGCGTCTTCCTCGGTATCGTATTGCTGCCAACCTTGAGCCAGTAGCGTCCGGTCGTAGTAGTAGCGGTCAGCCTGATGGCTACCCCGGTCGATGCGGCAACCCGTCACAGTGAGCTCGAACGGGATACGCCCTGCTTTGTGAGCTTTCTTGACCCGGCGCAGCAGCTTGAGAGCCTTGGTTCTGCTGCGGCCATTACCGAGCGGTTGCGGCTGTCGGGCCCGTAATGCCAGGTGGGTCATTATCTTCGGCGCGGTGTTGTGGTTGAGCTGACCGATGGCTGTGGTTATCTGCCGAGCGGTCAGGGGCTTGTAATCACTCAGGTCGTGCATGGGTGGGGTCCTTAAAATGCAAACAGCCCCTCGGTGTGAGGGGCTGCATGAGGTCTTGTTTGTACTGGTGGCCGTGACTCAGGTATGACTACTCCAATCCGGCGTGTCGTTACTGCCGTGGTTGACGTAGGCTCCAACAATCACCCGTTGCCACTCGCCGACCGGTTGACCCGCTGCATTACAGGCGCAGCGAAAGCGGGCGAAGTGAATCTCTCGTGGCAGGTGTTCACGCATATCTCGTGGGCTGACAAAGAGCGTGGTCTTGTGCAGTACCGGGTTGGGTGCAACCAGCGGGCCGCCAATACGCCGTCCCTCCACATCGTGGGCATAGGCAAAGCTAGGCAGCATCAACTGCTGACTGATGAGCTTGGCGAGTCCCGGATGGGCACACATGGCCTCTGCCACGGCGGCCTGGCTAAAGCTGTCATTGAACTCAATCATGGTGTTTCTCCATTTCCGCTGGTGAACGGTAAGCCGCTGCCAGCAGCGCAAACTGTTCAATCAGGTAACTGATGCTGATGCCTAGTTCATCGCTGACCCCATCCCCCAGATGGTGATGCAGGAGTGCCATGTCATCGGCGATACGTTGGGCTAGGTGGGCCGTTGAACTCGGTGGTGAGCTTGTCACCGTCAGGGTGATGGAGAGATCCATCACATCTCTCCCCAAGGTGCTTGCTCCCACAGTGACAACCGGGTCAGCACGTCTTGCGCCAGCACTTGCTGCAACTGCTGTATCACCTTCACCAGCCGGGGAGCCTGCTCAGGGCTCCCGCTCCATTCACTCGACTGGTACAGGGCGCAGCAGGTGAATTTGTAGAGGGCTACCAGTTCGGCATCGGTGAGTGGTGCCTGATGGTAACGGTGAGCCGGTTTAAGCGGACTCAGCTTGGTCGAGCGCTGCTGACGTGGTTCCTGGCGGTCCTGCTGGCGCCCCAGCTGATAGCGATGCCAAACGGCACGCCGGTTGGCGAGCATCATCAGCCGCACCAACCGATCTACCCGCCACGTCCAGGTACTGGTGACATACATTGGCGAGTTCCACCAGAGGGTGCGCAGCAACTCAAGGGTGTAGTGCGGTGGCATCGGGGCATTGCAAAAGCGGTGTAACTGCACGGCAAAGGCAAGGTAGTCCTTGCGATCGATCATGAAAGCAGACATGGGGTGACTCCTTGAAATGCAAAGGCCACCAGCAGTGAGGTGGCCCTTTGGGTGATGTCGGGATATCCGGATCATGGTGTTGGCGCGGATGATCCGGGTGATCGGGTGGAAACGTGATCGGCATGTTATTGGGCGATCGACGGTTCGTTATTGGTGATCTTGGCATGTGTCGGGGTGAGCAGCATCAAACAGGATGGCGTAGAGCGCACAATCAATGCCGTTGACGGCGTCGTGGTGTGGGTAATAGGGCGGAGCGTCTCGGGAGCGCTCGAAGTAGTCGCCAAAGCAACTGAGGCATTCGCGTATCTCGACGGTGGAGCCCTGCAGCAACGCCGCGTCAAACTGCTTGGCATACACCGCGTCAGCACGAGCCTTGGTGACGGCCTTCTCCAACAACACCAGCGCCTCCTCGTTGCAGGCAGTAGCCAGACGATGGCGCAGCTTGCTCAGGGTTTCCTCAAGGGAATAGGGGTTAGGTAATCGCATCGCTCATTTCTCTTTTGGAACGGACTAATGGCGCAGCTGATGCAGCAGCGCATCAATAGCCTCGATACTATCGGCCTGGGTGAGCGGGGAGCCGTTAGGCAGGTGAGCCACGATGGCGGGCTCGGTCTGCATCTCGACGTTGTCTGCCAGCCAACAGCGCAACTCGATGAGGATATCGAGGGCGGTGAGGTGGGTTTTGCCTGGGGTCTGGTTCATAGCTGACCTCTTTCGGCCATCGAGACTAAGCCCTCAGCACCGACCACCAGATGGTCAAGCAATCGCACATCGACCAGCGCCAAGGCTTCTTTGAGGGCCTGGGTAAAGACCCTGTCAGATTGACTGGGTTCCGGGTCACCGCTGGGGTGATTGTGCACCGCGATGATGGCCCCACTGTTGAGCAGTATGGCCCGCTTGACCACTTCCCGTGGGTAGATACTGGCGCTGTCCAAGGTGCCGCGAAACAGCTCCTCAAAGGCCAGTACACGATGTTGGGAGTCGAGGAACAGTGCACCAAACACTTCGTGCTCCCGGTCCTGCAGCAGGGTCTGCAGCCGCTCAGCGGCCTCTGTGGTACTGGTGATGGCGGAGCCTTTGGCAAGACGCTTGCGAGCAATCTGATTGGCGATACGCAACAGGTCTTGCTCGGTCACGGGTTCGGTGACGACATAGGTGCCGGGGCATTCCCCGGCTTTGAGTTTGTGGTAACGCATGTGGGGTTCTCCAAATAAACAAAACCCCGGCACACATAAAGCATGTCAGGGTTAAAGGTAGAGCGGTTGTTGGTTCACTGTGAGGGGTGTTCAGTTGGCCTTGGTGGCGGCTTCTGCTCCTGTTCCGGCTGTAGGGGTGCGCTTCACCGGCATCAGCGGTCCGGGGACCAGTACGTTGAGTAGGATAGCGAGCGCAATACTTAGCCGCTCTGCCAACTGGTAGGCAGGTCCTATGGTGTCGTAGTCAGCTATCCAGGTGGCCAGCGCCAACCCACTGGTCTCTACCGCCCGCAGATAAACGCTGTAACCTTGTACGGTCAGGCCGCTGTCGCGCACCACCTGCGTCTCGCCATCTCGATTAATCGCTTCAAGCTCAACGGCGATCGGTTGTTTTGGCACCTTTCGCCTCCTCTTGAGGTAAGGAGTCACTCTCCACGCGATAGCCGTGATGAATGCAGGTACGCTGCAGGTCGGCCAGAAAGCTGCCCAGTACACGAGGCTGTTCAGAGAGCGGGATAGGGCCTGCTTGGCAGCGCCAGAAACATTGGCGCTTGGGGTCCACGCAGATTTCATCCACGGGCTGACTCATGGTGCGCCAGTCCTCGGCATTGGTGAGGGAGAGCAGTTGCCACAGCTCCCCAGTCCAACGTAAGTGCAGCGTGACGGTGCGAGCGTTTGGGCTACAAGGAGTCAGGTGCAGCAACCAGCGCTCGCCCCGGCGAGTCGGCTGCAGTTTAGCTTTAGCCGCAACCAGTCCAAGCCACTGGCGTGAATAGTGAGATAGCGGCAGTTCGTTAGTCATCACACACCTCCTACTCCCCACTAACCGTAACGGTGAAGTACGCCATCCGGCAGTAGGCAACAAAGTTGGTCTGCCACAGGGTGAATAACTCATGGGCCTCTGAGCGCTGGATAGGCCCCCATCCTTGCAAATAGTGTTCGTCATCCAGGAAGTTGAAATCGAGCTCCTTGCAGAGCTCGGCATCCTGGCCCAGTCCCTGGTAGCTGAAGTCGGTGACGTAATCGAACAGCCAGCCATCAAGGCCGCGTATCAAGCGGATCTCGACCGGGTGAGCCCCTCCCTGCTCGGGGCTGTAGGTGGGGCTGCGAAAGTTGAAGGTGAGTTGGGTCATACGCTCGAGGTTGAAGCCGATATTGGCAACCTCCTGATTGAGTAACGTGAGCAGCGCTTGGGCAACGGGCAGGGCAAAGCCATCCCGGAAAAAGGGAATAGTCATAAGCGTTCCTTGTCATATATCCAATAAAACGAGGGAGGCATTCGCCTCCCTCTGGGTGTGGTTGCAAAGGTTGGTGTAAGCCATCGTCACGGTGTGCCAAAGTCCGGTGATGACCCAGGCGCAATACAGTTGTTATCTGGCGAGCCAATGGCTGGCAGTACCTCTGCAAGGTGGCTGGTGGGCAAATCGATGGGGGGATTTGACGGCAGCAATAGCGCCACCGAGGTTGCGTTGCGAAGCGCTTCCCAGAACGTGGGTAAGTCACCTTGCCGGTAAGGGGCGTCATAGCGTTGTCCGTCCACCAGTAAGGCAAACTGACGTTTGCTGTCGCTGCCATAATCACGACCGTTCATCGTCGCCAGCATGGTGAGCGGCGCATCATCCCGGCAGATAATAGTGAGCAGGGCGGAGCCTGCGAGGGTGATGTTGTAATTCGCCTGCGTACCCGGCCCCCAACTGCGAGACCAGCCATTCTCCTCTGCCCCGACACCACTGGTGGCAAGAGCCACCAGCAGCGCGATAAGTCGGTTCATTGTGATTACCTTTTAAAAATAACAGGGAGGCTGTTGCCTCCCTGGGTTGGGTTATTGGTCAAACGACAGCGTCTGCTCGCCACCCAGGGTGGTCACAGTAACCTCAAGGGGGTTACAGTCCTCCGGCAGCAGAGAGAGCGTCACTTTGCCGCCAAAGCCCATCCGGAAGGGCAGCTTGGCTTGCGGGTTAATCGTGCAACTACCCCGGTTGATCTTGAGATCGGTGATCACCATCCGGTTACTGCGGCTGGTGATATCGAGCAGGTACTTGTTCCAGGTCGTCTTGCCGTAATAGGGATTACCGCGTTTTCTCAACTGTACATCGCCCTCCTTCAGCGGTTCGATGTTAGCCAGGTCTTCGTCGAGGACGGCGGCGTCATAGGTCTCTTGTGATTGGCAAGGAAAGCCTGGCGAGCCCAGCGCCGGTAGCGTGTTTGCAATGTTCGCTGTTGGGAACGAAAATTTGCGGCTGCCTTTTTCGCGTTGATATACGCCTAGTTCTTTCGCATTTCTCAGTGCGGTCCAGAGTTCCTCAAAACTTTTCTGGTCTTGAAGAACCCGGTGGCCAATGAAGATCTTGCCATCCACTTCAAAAACGAAATCACTTTGATAGTCCTGAGAGCCGTATTTTCCGACACTCATGATGTCCACATTGATGGTGGCGGGTTTGTTAGGGTGACAATGAATGGTGAATGAATCCGCCCGGTTATAGACACCGTAGCTGAATCCCTCAGCTGCGTTACCAAACTGCTTCCAGCCTGGGGCATCAGCGGCTGACTCACTGAGGGCATGTGCTTGCTGAGTGGCTGCCAGCATTACTAGCAATAGCATGGATTTTTTCATGTTTGTTTCCTTCTAAAATGTCTTGATGTAATTCGACCCATTCGGTCCAGTCTCAACCAAAATCAACCATTAAGGGCGATCCTCATCGTTTTGAGTCCTTCATGTCAACAAGTCCGGGTGTCAACTTTAAAAGTTGAATCTGGAGGTGTGATGGATATCAATCAGGACGCGTTAGCCAAAGCAGTGGGCAGAGCCATTGCTTATCAACGTCAACAACGGGGAATGACCCAAGAGGAAGTCGCGGAACGGCTGCAGATTGGGATGGAGGCGGTATCTCGCATGGAGCGGGGGATTGTGGTTCCCACTATCGTTCGACTGGCTGAGTTGGCACAAATATTTGGATGTGAGCTGACGGACTTGCTCCGTGAAACCAGTTCGCGGCCCCTTGAGCAAGCCGTCAGATTAGCTCACCAACTTGAGCAACTCACCGACGATGATCGTCAGTGGGTCACCAATACCATGACGGACCTGATGAGCCGTCTAATCCGTTAACCAGTTCCACAGCTTGTGTGCGCCGTAGGCAGCAGCCGCACCGAGGGCCAACGGTGCCCATGCTGGCACGCTCCCTAGCGCAACCAGGGAGGCCGCAGTGGACGTCGCTGCGGTGCTACTGACATAGGCACCAGTCAGTCCGGCTCCGGTCGTGGAGGCCAGCTTTCCGACCGAGGCTTTCACCACCTGAGAAGCGATTACCGTTTGGGCGGCACGGGTTACCTGAGGTGAGTGGTGCAGGTCTTTGATACACCACATCACGAAGTGCTCACAGTTGTTGAACAGCAGGTTATAACTGCGTTCACCCAGACGGCTGTGCGCTCGGTTGACACTGTGATCCGGGCTCAGTCGCTGAGGATGGGTCCTGATAATAAAGTCCTTCTCCTGGCAAAACTCCCCTAACGTAGACATGACAACCTGACACGAGTCATGACCAGAAAACGGGCCCTGGTAGTGGATCACCCAATCGTTACCGACGTAGATCCCGTGGTGCTCATACCCGATGCGCGGGGAGATAAGGTGGTCGCCATAGTTCAATGAAGACATGTTGATCTCTCCTACTGCAGTAAGGTTATGGCTTGCGCCAAGGCACGGGATTTGAGTTGAGCCCCTTGGCCAAACCAGGCGGAATCCAGCCGATGACCCTGGCTGCGGGTACGGCGATGATGATCGACATACTCGGTAACCGCATTGACCAATCCCCACGCGGTGTTATGCGAGCTGGCCAGCTCGGCCCCCATCCCTGCCCCTTGATAGAGTTCATGTAAACGCTGTACAGGCCGGGTGAGCACAATGCTCTCTTCCTCCACAGGCTGTGCCAGCAGATCACTGAAAAAGCGCAGTGCCTCTTGAGGTGCCACAGGCCGTTGGCTGAGTTCTTTGGCGTACTGGCCGAAATGGTCCCACTGGCTTACCCCAAGCCCCAGAGCCTGTTTCACTGCTGCAGCGTCAAACTGGGTTGAGTGGGGCACCTTGATGGCGCCGGTCTGGTCTCCTACTGCAACCTGCAAAGTGTTGTTGCAGACTACCCGCACCGAGGTGAATTGCGCCGTGGTGCAGAGCGTCCCATCACAACTGGTCGCCAGCAGCAGATAGGATTTCACCAGATCACCGCCTTTGAGCATCAGGTCCTGGCCGGTTTTGGCCAAGGCCCAGAGTTTGCGGCCACCTTTGAGTGAGCCTGCTGTCTCCAGCTCGAAACCACCGGCTTCCACCAAATCTTGATAGAAGTGCAGTACCTCATGAGGCTGCACCACGTTGTAGCGCTGTGAGACTACCGACAGCGGTGCCAGGGTATCGGAACGGTATAGGACTTTGCTGTCGGGGTAGGTGTGCAGGTCAGGCGAGCCCTGATACAGCACATCGCTTTGCTCGATGGTCCAGTCCATCCCTGCAGCTTGCAGCCAGACATCGAGGGACTGTTGTGGGGGTAGGACATTGCCGAGGCCATGCCAAGGGGTTTGGCCGGTGTAGGCCATGGAATCAATCAAATGAGCCATAGAGATCTCCAATGAAAAAAGGGACTGCCGAAGCAGTCCCTGAGGTAGGTTCATGGAGATAAAATATGTCTGAGATTTGGTTCATGAGAGCCAATCTCAATCTTGAATAAACAATGCCAATTAATTGCTAAGTGATCACCTTGAAGGTGTTTCTTTGGTAAAACTGTGGATGATAACCAGCTATACCTGCTGACTGCGCTGATAAAGCTCAAGAACCCAAGGTGAATGGTTTCCCTTCTCAAAAACTAGACATAGCTCTTTTCGTGGCCGAGTAACTCCCACGTAAAAGAGCCGCCTTGCTTCTCGCATGGCTCGTTCCGACTGACTATCACGCCAGCTAGGAAAATCTCTGTGGTTGATACCAAACAGGATAACGGCATCAAACTCCCGACCTTTGGCACTATGAAGCGTGCTCAAGGTCACTTGGCCCAACCCATCTGTACGTCCTGCGAAGACCTTAAGAGGAATATCATGTCCCAATGCAGGATCGACCTTCGAGATCATCTCCGCACATATCTCCCATTCCTGATGCGGATTTCTAGCAAGAGCTTGCCATGGGGCAATAAGCTCATGGTAAAAGCGAACTAACCAAGCATGGGTCATCTCGTTACCGTTGATTCCACTGCGTAAGAAGGCCATCAGTAGTCGAGTTATCACCTGCTCCTCAGCATCGCTAACCCGTCCGCCGTAGATTATCGCGAGGGCTTGGTTTAGCAGACGATGATAAGGTGGCGAAGCATCACGCCATCCGCCAGTCACCCACCGACTACAAGATTCAATAAATCGTGCAAGCCGTGAATTCCTCTTCACTAGAGCATTACCGTGGTAATCCCCCCATTTTTAGGGGCATTCAAAAGTAGAGGTCATGCGGCCTGTGCCAGACGCTGTTTCGGCGTGTAGCCACCCAGCGCCATATTGGGCCGCTCATGGTTATAAACCCACAGCCAGTTCGTGGCAAACTCCTGTAGTTCATTCAGTGACTCAAACAGGTAATGGCCCAGCCAGTCGTAGCGCACCGTGCGGTTAAAACGTTCGATGTAGGCATTCTGCTGCGGATTTCCTGGCTGGATATAGCCCAGGGTTATCCCCTCCTGTTTCGCCCATCGCTTGAGCTCTTCGCTGATGTATTCCGGGCCATTGTCACATCGGATAATGGCGGGCTTACCTCGCCACGTGATCACCTGCTCCAGCGCCCGTTTGACTCGTGAGGCGGGTAAGGAGAAATCCACCTCGATGCACAGCGCTTCACGATTGAAGTCATCGATCACATTAAACAGCCGCACCGAGCGGCCATCGCTGAGCTGGTCATGCATAAAGTCCATCGACCAGCACTGATTAGGCTGGTCGGGAACCGCCAACGGCTCTGGCTTAGCCCGAACCAACCGTTTCCTGGGTTTTATCCGCAGATTGAGCTCCAGCGCCCGATAGATCCGGTATACCCGTTTGTGATTCCAGCCAAAGCCTTGGACGTTGCGCAGGTACAAAAAGCATAACCCGAAGCCCCAGTTGCGCTGGCTGGCCGTGATACGTAGCAGCCAATCGGCAATTTCCTGGTTTTCATCGACCAGCACGGGCTGATAGCGATAGCAGCTTTCACTGACCTTGAAGATCCGGCAAGCCAGACGGATGGATATGGCGTAGTGAGTCACGGCTTTGGTCGCCATCTCCCGGCGGGCAGATGGCGTTACCACTTTTTTGCCATGGCCTCGGTGATGATCTCTGCCTTGAGGCGCTCCTCGGCGTACATCTTCTTGAGGCGGCGGTTTTCGTCCTCCAGCTCCTTGAGTCGAGCCATGAGGGAGGCATCCATCCCCCCGAATTTGGAACGCCACTTGTAGAAGGTGGTCGTGCTGATGCCATGCTCGCGGCAGAGCTCCGGGACGGGAGCTCCAGCCTCAGCTTGTTTGAGGATGGCGATGATCTGGGTATCGCTAAAGCGTGATGTTTTCATGTAGAACCTCCTGCGTTCAAGGTACGGGAAAATTCTACTTATGAGCACCCTGGTTTTTCGGGGGGATTACC
>NZ_JBFOCW010000057.1:0-90270 GCF_040908005.1 Aeromonas sp. s1(2024)
CCCCCCCCATAATAATAAACCCCCAGCCTATAGAGGCCATGTTATCTCCTAACGCTAACCAAGCGCCAATCAAGATCAATATCCCTATTGGTATTGATATGATCAGCCAAGCGTGGGGATTTCTAACTCTAATATTCCACTCATGTAGCGTAGGAGCCTCACGCACCCTTTTTTGATTGGTATCGATAATGCGTTGTTGCTCCTGATGCGGTAGCAGATGGAAGGGGATTTCCTGCTCGCTCACCTCGATTGCCTCATTCACTTTGTCCATCAGTTATTCCCCAACTTACCGACCACCAACGCGGGCATTTAACCCAGATCGCCGCTGCTACTATTCAATATGACAGTACCGCCACTGCTACTACCACCATTGAAAATAAACTCCCGCTGAATCATGCCCCCCGAGATAGCCCAGTTCCAGTTTGATGGCCGAATTGGCATCCACACCCAGCGGAAGAGAATAGACCATGTCCTCCCAGCTCCCGCGATATGTCTCCAGCGTTCTGGGTTGCATGGCGGTCTGATAGCTGGCCAAGTCCTCTTTAGTGTGTACCGGCACCATTTGACCGACCAGAGCCAGAGGTTGGCCGATAACGCTTAGCCCAATGGTCAACCCCCGTAAGAGGTTAGCCACCAAGTGTTTAACTTTTATCAACCAGAAAGATGGCTTGATCTTGATGGATTACAACGGTAGAAATTTCACTACGTAAAATTGACGACCTGCTCTATTTAACATAGCTGATCGAATAAAAAACTTAATTTTTTTGGTTAAATCCCAGGGTGACCTTTGATATATTTCACACTCTCAACAAGGATATGAGACTTTATTAAATTGAGAATAACGTCTATATCCTCGACTCTACAATAAAGTGTACGACTGAACGCAGACTTAAACGGTACAGATTCAAACCGCAAAGCTCTATGTCTCTTCGAGATGGTAAAGACGTGTGGCCATTTTTTGTTAAATAGAGTGAATTCCTCACAGACTTCACTCTTAAAGTCAGTGAAAAATACAGCAAAGAGAGCCATGCCACCTGCACCAACCAGTGCTAATGGCCCCAATACAGCCACCGCCATCACGCAAACCACCACCCCAAACCAAGCCAAGCCACGCACTATGGTATAGGCCACTTCAGGAATGGCATCATGATAAGTGACTATTAAGCCTTCTGTCGTCATCCGGTAATGGTAGTTTTTATCCGCCATCACCAAGTAACGTAAATAGAGCGTCATCACTATCGACATTCCGACCATCATATAAACAAAAGTCCAATCATTATCCCCAGCAAACCATACCGCTGCACCTCCAAATAGCATCATAGAGCCAACGACTATTAATATCATTGGCCATGCAAATGCTGTAGATACCCGGATATCCCATTCATGAAGAGTTTGTGCCTCACGTACCCTTTTTCGATTGGCATCGATAATGTGTTGTTGCTCTTCCTGCGGTAACAGATGAAATGGGGTTTCCTGCTCGCTCACCTCGATTGCCTCGTTCACCTTGTCCATCAATTATTCCCCAACTTGCCGACCACCAACGCGGGCATGGTACCCAGATCGCCGCTGCTGCTATTCAATGTGACAGGGCCGCCACTGCTACTGCTGCCCTTGAAAATGCACTCCCGCTGAATCATGCCCCCGAGATAACCCAGTTCCAGTTTTATGGCTGAATTGGTATCGACACCCAGCGGCAAGGAATAGACCATCTCATCCCAGCGCCCTCGTAGCGTCTCTATCACCTTGGGTTGCATCGCAGCTTGATAGCGCACCAGCTCCTCCTTGGAGCGCGCCGCTACCATCTGACCAGCTCTCGCAATTGGCTGGCCGATGACCTTCAGGCCTATGGTCTGCCCTCGCAAGTGCGCAGGGAGCGAGAGTTGCAACTGCCACTGGGAACGACCTGTGTCCATCCACCCCTGAGGTGCGGTGCGTACCACAGTCAGGCTGGCCCCTGGCTTATTGACCAGCATTTCAAAGCGAGCGAGCTCATCTTCGACAGACCAGTTGGCAGGCTGCTTGCCCCAGGTAGATTGCAGCAACCATTTCTCCAGATCCGAGCGTTTAAAGATATTGAGCAGCACTGTCAATACCAGATAGGCAGCGCCCAATACAAATAACCCAACCGCCATCCAGGGTGCAAAAATCGCTGCTATGGTCGAGCCACCCAACCCATTGATACCTAAGAACACCAGCTGGGTAAAAAAGATCCCCCCCTGGCCTAGCAATACGACCGCTTTCATCTGCAGGAGTGTCTTTTCCATGCTGCTTATCAAAGGATCCTTGCTGGCCTGCAAGGTATCCCACATCTCTGCCCCTGCTGCAGCCAGACCCAGACTAGAAAACGCCACCATACGCCAAGTGAAGGCTTTAACCAAAACCGTATGATCACCTTCTTTAATCGCATTTTTAATTGAAAGAGACCGGATTGGGTTACCATCCTGAGCCGCTAGCGGCTTTAGCTTCTCCCACGCCGCCCCCTGATAGAGCGCGGCGATGGCATTACCCGTCCAGGCGAAGGCCGAGCCCAACTGCATATTTGCCCGTTCCCGACCGATGGACTGGGCGTTTTGCGCCGTCCCTGCGATGACCACTGTCAGATTCCAGAGGTTGAGCAGGGCAACCAGCCCGCCAAAGGTCGCCAGATTGGGAATTCTCTCGTTCATGGCCGTGATGCGTTGATTCACGCCGCTACGTACGCTCGCCAGATAGTCACCAACATATTGTCTGGCCTGCTGCTGGTAGAGATCGCCTTTCAGTTTCACCAGCAGGGGCATTTCGCTGGCAATCAGGGTATCAAGCTGTTGCTGCAAGGTTTTTAGCTGACCGTTGATGGCCTTCACCGTGGTGCTGCGCCCGGGAGGGGGGGAGCTGATGGCCGACATCTCCTTGACTATGATCCAGACCTTCTGCTGGAAGCGGTTGTGGAGCATCCGATAGTCTCGGTTGACCTGCAGCGGCTGGTCGCCGAGCAGGGATTCCAGCAGTACCAGTCTGAGGTTGCCCGCCAGGCTGTTCTTCCAGGCATGGGGCAAGATGGCCGCCATGATCTGGGCGTGAGCCCCCTTGGCCATGGACTTTCCAGCCATTTTCATGGCTTCAATGACGGCTTCGATCGTCTGGAACCAGGACTTTTGCTTGAATCTCTCGTCCCCCAATAGCGTCTCCAGATCAGCCGTTCTGCCATAGAGGGCTGTCATATCCCCAGAGGAGGTGCTGAGCCAGACATTGTCTACCGTCAGCTCGCTCAGTCCCTTGTGCAACGCGGCATCAAAGCCATAAGGGGCCAGCGCCAGCAAGTTGTCGCGGCTCTTTTCGCCCAGCAGTTTCTCCAGCGCTTTCTTCCTCTCCTCCGTGCGGCAGCTAAGAGAGAGAACCGGCCCGGCCTCGGCAAACAGGGTCTGCAGATAGGCTTGTCCCTTGGGTGTTCTGTTGTCCAGACCAAAAGGCAGCGGATCGGCCTTGAGGCGGGTCACACCGTTGAACAGATCTTCATGAGCCCGCGTCAGGGCCAGCTCCAGCTCATTGAGTGGCACCTGATACTGCTTGATAAAGGCATTGAGCCCGCTCCAGTTGACCTCATCCTGGAAGGCGGCGCGCTCTTTCCATTGGGAAACCTGTTTTTGGGATGGATTGAAACCATATTGTTCCCGCAAGATTTTCAGCTTCTCATCAGCCCGTTTCTCCATGGGGGAGTTGAACCGCACCATCCCGGGCTCTGCCGTCATGCTCTCCATGTCGGCGAGGTAGCGATCCCCAAGATAATCATCCAGCGCCTCTTCAAAGGCCTGGGTCCTGGCGACATTGCCCCTGACGGAGGCGGGCAACTCCTTCTCGTCGAGCCGCACCCTGGCCAGGTTGCGCGTGACCTCCGCCATCATCAGCTTGTGGCTGTTGACCTTGATGGTGGCATCATCTTTCCCCAGCAGAGCTTCGCGCTTGGCGAGCAGTTGATTGACCTTCATGGAAAGGTCGGCAAGGTCGGCCAGCGGGTCCTCCAGAGCGACCACCATGGCGCTCTTGGGATCCGGTATGCCCGCCTTGTAGGCGGTCGGCGAACTCGCCGGTTTGTGAGCCAGCAACTTGATCCCCTGCTCGTCCTCTTCGGCAGGCTTGGCAAGGGGGGTTGAAGAGAGCACAAATCCCTTGTTGGACATCCCCAGATCCGCAACCTTGTCGAGCACATCTGGCAGACCGCAATGAGGGGCCTTCATGGTGCTGGCAAAACTGCCCAGTTTCACCTGCCGCATCCAGGTGGTGCGCAAACCGCCGCTCTTTTCCATCTCATGCTTGATGCGCCCCGTCCAGCGCTGGGGAGAATAAGCGAGGAAGAGGGTATGGCTCGCCGGGTAGAGCAGATGCCCCTTGCTTCCCTTGCTCTGGCTGATAAAGGTCGCTCCCTTTATTTCGTACTCATCAAATGTCTTGGTCTTTTCGTCATAGACATAGAGCCAGCCATCACGCAGTTGACGCAAGGCATAACCGCTCTCTTTCAACTTGAAAGGCACCACAAAGCCTGCTCCGGCGGGGACTGGGTGAGGCTGCTTTTGTGGCGGGGAGAACGGCTCATCCAGGGCATAACGCACCGGGATGATGGCAATTTTCTTGTTCTTGAGCGGACAGACTCCTGCCGGGCTCTTGCTGTCGGTCGTGTTTGCACACTGGGCGGCTTGATTGGGCGTACTCATGCGTCTTGATCCTTGTTGCTCAATGCGGCAGCAAGCTCGGCGGCCTGCTCGATACGTTGCGAAGGGGTCTGGGGCGAACGCTGGGTAATCAACGCCTTGATCCGGGGATGCTCATCTTCATCAAACCAGCCACTGCCGAGATACCCCATCACATTGAAAAACAGCAGCAAATCCCGCTCGCTCTCGAATCCCTGGGCATAGGCGTAATCAGCCCAATGGGCAATCCAGGCCATGGGTTCTGGCAGCGTCAGCATGCGAGCCCCAAACCAGGTGTGCATGTGTGCTCTTATCCCATCGAGGGTGTGCAACCAGCTCACCTCTCCCAGACGGCGCCACTGCACGTCGGAAAGTCGCAGGCGATCCCCCATGGGGGACCCCATTCCAGGCGCGGCAACCTTGTGCTGCCACACCATCCCCTCCCCCTGCCGGGTCGGGATCCAGACTTGAGCCACCCCCTGCCAGAGCCAGGGTTCATCATCCATAAACAGCCGCCACATGGTCTCCGGCATGGCCAGCTTGAGCAAAATCCTGCTGCCATAGGGACTCTCCACCTCGATAAGCCCACGCAGTCGCTCGGCCAACGGCAACATAGAAAGAGGGGACGATAACAGGTAACCCCATGATGCATCGCGGTTTTGCATAAACCAATCCAGCAGATTAGGCGTTGCACAGACCAGACAGGGGCTCACTTCTCGCAAGCTGTCCCAGGGGGCGTGAAGGTAAACAGGCTGATAGGAAGGCGATGGGTCCTGCTCGAACAACGCGCGCTCCAGCGCGGGAATGCGCGCCCCATCGAGCAACAGATAGAGTTGCTCACCGCTGTTCAGCTCGATCTCGGGACGCTCTGCGACGAAAGCCATGGCCATCAGCCACCCCCCTCCTGTCTGGCCAGTTGCTCACAGATCTCGCACACAGGTTCGGCAGACTTGAGCGTCGCAATCTGACGTGCAGGGTCCATGGGAGGCGGGGGCGCCACCACTTCAACCGTACCAGGCTGGATCGGCATCTGGCCGCCCCAGCCAGAGCCAGACCCCGGGCTGCCGCCTGAGTTCATCTTGATGGAGCCGCCCGAGAGGGTGACACCGCTCGGGTCGATTTTGACAAAACTCCCCCCCACCTTGAGGGTCAGCTCGGCACCCGCCTCCATCACTATCTTCATGCCCGCCTTGTGGTGTACCTCGCTTCCCGCTTCCACCAGCAGGGATTGCCCCAGCTTCTGGTGCAAGCTGGCATCCACGGTCAGGGAATAGTCGGCCTTGATGTGATCGCGCTTCTCTCCATTGACGGTGAGATGGTCATTGGTCTTGATGCGGGTCACCCGCTCATTGTCGATGTCCCTGTGTTCGTCGTGCTTGATGTGCCAGGCTGCATCATTTTCGATAAGCACGTTCAGGTCTTTCTGACCGTGGATATAAATCTCTTCCTGTCCCGCCTGGTCTTCAAAGCGCAGCTCGTTGAACCCCTCCCCCTGATGGGTTTCGGTGCGCAGCACGGTACGGGTCTTGTTGGCCGGCAGCTCATACGGCGGTCGATTGGTGGCGTGGTAGGTGCGGCCGGTCACGATGGGCTGGTCCGGGTCCCCCTCCAGGAACGAGACAATGACCTCGTGGCCGATGCGCGGGATGGCCATCATGCCATATTGGCCGCCGGCCCAGCCCTGGCTCACCCGCACCCAGCAGGAACTCTGGTCGTTGGAGCTGCCATATCTGTCCCACGGGAATTGCAGCTTCACCCGGCCGTGTTCGTCGCAGTAAATCTCCTCCCCTTCGGGCCCCACCACCATGGCGATTTGCGGGCCATCCACCATGGGCTTGTGAGGGGCCTCCGGGCTGCCGATACGTGCCCGCCAGGTGGTGCTCGCTTTCACTACGCCAAATTCGTTGTGATAGACGGTAGGGCCGCTGCCCCCCTCCTCCTCCAGCGCCTGGGGCTGCAAGCCGGTGTGCTGGATGCGCACCACTTGCCAGTCGGTGTTGAGGTTGCCGTTGGGATGTTCAGTGAGCGAGAAGCTCTGCCCCGGCTGCAAGGCGGCGCAGTTGGACTTAGCCTGGCCCGCCACCGCATCGTTGCGCAGCGCATCCAGCCGGTGCTGGGCAAACGCCTTGCCGCTCTGGTCCGCTTTGTAGCGGCCCGGGTAGTCGAAGTGCTGGTAGGTATCGCGCTGGTGCTCAAGCTCGCTCCCCCGCTGCTTGTGGGACAGGCCATAGGCCGGCGTCTTGAAGCTGTAGTCTTTGAGCTCCACATCCGACGGGCGCACCGCCTCCCGGTAGTGGAACTGCCGCACATAGGGGCCTTGCTCAAGGGAACGATTGCCGAGGTTGAAGAAGAGCTCGGGGCCTTGAGTCAATGCGGCTGCGTCGTCGGCAAAGACGATGCGGTGCTTGCCCGCTTCAAACTCGTGGAAGTAGAACATCCCCTCTTCGGCGGCGAGGCGGTTCACAAAGTCGAGGTCGGTTTCCCGGTACTGAACACAGTATTCCCGCTGGGCATGCTCGTTTTTGAGCGCAAAGGCGTAATCGGTGATGCCGTGCTCTTGCAAGAGGATGGAGAGGATTTCATCGGGCTTCTGCGCCTGGAAGATGCGGGAGTTGTGGCGAAGCGACAGCCGCCACAGGGCCGGCTGCACCATGAGCTGATAGCGGGTGCGGCGAAAACCGCTGTTACCCTGCGCAAAATCACTGACCACCCCGCACACCCGGCGCTGCGGCTCGCCGTTGTACCAGACCAGCAGCTCGCACGGCTGGTCAAGCACGGCGCCAACGTCGATGTCGGGCTGGGCACTCGCCAGCGCCAGGCGCAGGTTGAATGGCCGATTGAGCGCTTCATCCAGCGCAAACTCGGCCACCACGAAAGTACTCTCGGGCAGAGCCCCCACCTTGACGGTGAATTGTAATCCTGTGCTGTCTGCCATGAGGGCTCCTTAACCTGCCAGTTCGCAGCCCCGGGAGCTGCACGGATGACGTCTGAGATCAGGCGCGTCGCAAGATGGGTCACCATCGCCATCAGCATCGCGAGGGAAGGCACGGTGCAAACTGAGAAGCGCCGCTTTCATCTGACAAGGCAATCGTGGGAGATGGCGCGACCGGCCTTCGTTGTGCTTTGCCATCCAGCCGCCATGCAGCCGGATGGCAAAACACAAAAGCTCCGACCACATCCGGTTGAATGGGTCGGAGAAAGCTTGCACGGGTCTGGTGACGGCTGACACGGCAGTCATCAGGCCCTGGGGTGCACTACAAGGAACAACGGCAATCAATAAATCGGTGATCAGGCCTCGATCGGCGCGCGCCAGTCATCCGCACCAGAGGTACCGGCAACGGTGTGCTCCCAGTCGATCTTGCGGTAGGCCATGGAGACCTGGATCAGCTGGGTGAAGTCGGACTTCGCCGGATCCTGGCAGTGGGGCATCTGGCAGTCGATGTCAACGATGGTGGCATCGGTCAGTACAGTGCTGAAGAAGTGCTCCTGCTTGCCCTCGACGGAGGTGCGGTACCACTTCAGGGTCACTTTCGGCAGCATCTCGCCGGAGGCCAGGGAGTTGTACATCAGCGGCACGGCCTTGTTCAGGGCTACGGTGAACTTGAACGGCTTGTGGACACGTTGACCCGCCGGCTGGCCGGATTGCGGATCGGTCGGCACGGTGACGACGTGCTGGAACTCTTGTACCAGCATCTCGTCTTCGTGGCCCTGCACGAAAATGTTGCCGACGGAATCGGAGGTGAAGGCACCGGCGGTGATGTTGCCCTGGGTTTTACCTTCGATGCTGATATAACATGGGGTTGGCATGGAATTGCTCCTGATGGTTGAACGGTTATGACACTCGCCCGAATCCGTTAGCAGCGTCCATGCCACTCTTTTTACCCATTACATTTCAATCAGTTATAACCCCCCCCCCCCCACAAGGCAGTACGCTCGGCGCAATAAGTTGTACTTTTCAACACGTTTGACCATCAGTCATTGCACTGGCAGTGTAATCTTCTGGTATGCGCGCAATTTTTTGCGCCAATCCGACGGGAACACTACTGTTCGTCCACATTGGCGACGGCGGCCAGCTCTACATTCAACCTCACCACCCCCTGTTTCAGCGCCCAGGAGATCGCCTGGCACTTGCTGCTGGCCCCCAGCTTGGTGACCACATTGTTCAGATGCAAGGTCACCGTGCGCGGGGTGATCCCCAGGATCTGCGCAATATCGCTCGTCTGCTTCCCTTCCGCCGCCCAGCGGCATACCTCCAACTCGCGCAGGCTCAGGGCATCATGAGAGGACTCCCCTACCAGACAGACCCTCACCACCGCCTCGAAGATATGCATGGATAGCCAGCTGAGAAAAGGCACCGCAGAGAGCCACTGCGCTCTGGTGCGAGGCGTGCTGGTGATCAGGGAGAGCAGGCCCACATGACCGTTGGCTCCGTGCCAGGGAAACGTAATGCCGTCGCGCAATCCCGCCTGCTGCGCGAGCGTCATCACCGCAAGGCGCTCATCGTCACAGACCCCCTGCACCATGAGATCCGCCCACAGGATGGGGGTGCTCCGCTCCATGCCGCGCTGGACGACGGGATCGATGGCAAAGAAGTTGGCCTGGGTATAGGCGTCAACCCACTCCTGAGGACAACCATTGAAGATGGTGACATCCGGTCGCTGTATGGTGCTGGGAGACATCAGGGCCAATCTGAAGTAGTCAAATCCCGCCTGTGTCGTCAACTGGCGCAGCAACGCCACTATGGTGTGCTCATCGTCGGCCTGTTCGAACCGGGAGATGAGATCTAACGCGTAGCTTGTATCCATGTTATCGAATTGTTTTCAAATGGTGTCGTCATTGTTTTTCATGAAACCCAATGGGAGCTGAATCACGTGCCAACAAATAGAAACGGAACCCGTGAAACCCTGATCTCAGGGCCCGCCACTAGCCTCGGGGCTCGCTCTCGGCGGGATGGAGGGCATGACGCAGAGCGAAATACCAATAACCAGAACTTAACTGCATTAAAATCACGAGTTTTTGCAAAAAACATCGCAATCATATAACAGCACTCGACGGGGAAGGGATAATAAACTTTCCAGATGAGACCTTGGTCACTGACAGGCCGATCGTTTTGTGTCCCGTCCCCCGTTTCTGGCCCTTTACGGGCTTCCCCGGCCTGGCACCGGCTGTTAACATGCGCCCCTTATGCCTGTTATGTGCTCTGGGGTGGCCGTCACGCCGCCCTGACCCTGCCCTGTGCGGCCTCTGCCGCCTGACTCCGGTTATGCCGACCGGCCGGTTTACCCGACCATCAACAGCCAGTCCAACCCTGTGATCCCCGCCATTCCCCCTGATTTGCGGGCCTGTGGCCATGGATCCTCAACGAGCGAGAAAATCCCCATGCTGGAACGTGCAAGACAAGAGTGGTTCTCCAACATACGGGGCGATCTGCTGTCGGGCATCGTCGTCGCCCTGGCGCTGATCCCGGAGGCCATCGCCTTCTCCATCATTGCGGGCGTCGACCCCAAGGTCGGCCTCTATGCCTCCTTCTGCATCGCCGTGGTCATCGCCTTCGTCGGCGGTCGTCCCGGCATGATTTCCGCCGCCACCGGCGCCATGGCACTCCTGATGGTGACCCTGGTCAAGGAACATGGCCTGCAGTATCTGCTGGCAGCCACCCTGCTCACCGGCCTCTTCCAGATAGCGGCGGGCTACCTCAGGCTCGGCAGCCTGATGCGATTCGTCTCCCGCTCCGTGGTGACCGGCTTCGTCAACGCCCTGGCCATCCTTATCTTCATGGCCCAGCTGCCCGAGCTCACCAACGTCACCTGGCAGGTCTACGCCATGACCGCGGCCGGGCTTGGCATCATCTATCTGTTCCCCCTCGTTCCCGTGGTGGGCAAACTGCTGCCCTCCCCCCTGCTGTGCATCGTCATCCTGACGGCGGTGGCCATCACCCTGGGCATCGACATCCGTACCGTGGGCGACATGGGCGAGCTGCCCGATACCCTGCCGGTCTTCCTCTGGCCCGACGTGCCCCTCAATCTGGAGACCCTGGCCATCATCTTCCCCTACTCAGCGGGGCTGGCGGTGGTGGGACTGCTCGAGTCCATGATGACGGCAGCCATCGTCGACGAGATGACCGACACTCCAAGCGATCGCAACCGCGAGTGCAAGGGTCAGGGGATCGCCAACATAGGCGCCGGTCTGCTGGGAGGCATGGCGGGGTGCGCCATGATTGGCCAGTCCGTCATCAACATCAAATCCGGTGGCCGCGGCCGCCTCTCCACCTTCGTGGCGGGGACCCTGCTCATCCTGATGGTGGTCTTCATGGATGAGTGGATCCGTCAGATCCCCATGGCAGCCCTGGTGGCCGTGATGATCATGGTCTCCATCGGCACGTTTTCCTGGGAGTCGGTACGCAACCTGAAGAGCCACCCCCTCTCCACCAACCTGGTGATGGCGACCACCGTCGCCGTGGTGGTCGCGACCCACAACCTAGCACTCGGGGTCTTCGTGGGGGTGCTGCTCGCCTCCCTCTTCTTCGCCCACAAGGTTGCCCGCGTCATGCTGGTCAAGAGCGACAGCGAGCGCAGCGGCGCCGTGCGTACCTATCTGGTGCGGGGCCAGGTCTTCTTTGCCAGCGCCGAGCAGTTCCTGGCCGGTTTCGATTTCAGAGAGGAAGTGGAGAAGGTGGTCATCGACCTGACGCACGCCCACTTCTGGGACATCACCGCCATCACGGCCCTCGACAAGGTGGTCATCAAGTTCCGCCGCGAGGGGAAAGAGGTGGCGGTCATCGGCCTGAACGACGCCAGTGCCACCCTGGTCGATCGCTTTGCCATCCACGACAAACGCCAGGAGGGAGAGCCCCTGCTGGCCGAGCATTGATCCCGGCGCCCCCATGAGGGCGCTGCCTGCAAGCCATAAAAAAAGCCCGTCTCTCACCATGAGATGGGCTTTTTTTGGGCTGTTGGATCACAGTCAACACACGCGCCTCGGCGCGCCCATCCCGAGCCGATGCGGCAACGCGGGGTCATGACCTGCCGTCAGGGTGCAAGAGGGGCCATGAAAGCAGGAACAGGGTGCCGCCCCGCCCGCCGGGTTGGCAGACCGCACTGCCGCCGTGGGCCTCGGCAATCGCCTTGACCACGGCCAGCCCGAGCCCGCTGCCGCCACTCTTGCGTGAGCGTGACGGATCCCCCCGGCGAAACGCCTCGAAGATATGGGCGGCGACCTCCTCGCTGATGCCAGGCCCCTCATCCTCCACGCTCAGGATGCACTGGGGGCCAGAACGATGCAGGCGCACGGTCAGCATGCCCGGCACCGCGTGCTTCTGGGCATTTTCCAGCAGCGCCATCAGGGCCTGACGGATGCGAAGTGCATCGCAACAGACACAAAGCTCGGCATCGAGCTCCCGCTTGAGGGTGAAACCGCTCGCGGCCAGAGGGGTGGCAAACGCCTCAAGCACCACGGCAAGCTCGTCGGCCAGCCTGATCGCCTCTCGTTGCAACTCCAGGTGGCCGCTGTCGTTGAGACTGAGTACCCGCAAGTCTTCGATCAGGTGGGTCAATCCCTCCACCTGACGCAGCAACCCTTCAAAGAGCGCACGCTCTGGCACAAATACCCCTTCGGCCAGCCCCTGCAAGCGGCCACGCAAGATGGTCACCGGGGTGCGCAATTCGTGGGCGATGGCGGCATTCCAGAACTCCCGTTCACGGGTCATGCTCTGCAGCCGTTCGGCCATGGTGTTGAAGTCCCGCACCAGTTGCGCCGTCTCCCCGATCGCCTGCTCATCCAGCGGCACGCGCGCATCGAGTTTGCCCTCTGCCACCTCTCGCAGGCTGTTCGCCACCGAATTGAGCGGGGTCAGGATGCGCCGAGAGAGGCGCACCGCCACGTACAGCGCCATCCCCAATGCAATGAGAATGGTCGAGCCAATCCAGATCATCTCGACCCTGGAGGGCATCCAGCTCTCGGAGATGCTGCCGGGCACATAGGTCACGGCAATGGCGTAGAACACATAGGTGCCGATCACCGCGAGGCAGATGATGCCGAGCGCCATCAGCCCCAGGGAGCGGATGATCTGCCTGCGCAGGCCGGGGGCCGATGTCACGCATCGCCCCCGAAGCGATAGCCGACGCCCCAGACACTGGCGGGCACCCCCTGGATGCCCTGTGCCTCCAGCTTCTTGCGCAGCTTGCTGATGTGGCTGTCCACCGTGCGCTCCTGGGTATCCCCCTCCGGCAGGCAGTGGGTCAGCAGTTCGGCGCGGCTGAACACCCGCTTGGGAGCCCGCATCAGAGAGGCGAGCAACTTGAACTCGGTCAGGGTCAGATCCAGCATCTGCTGCCCCTCATCGCGGCAAATGCTGGCCTCGTGGCTCTCCAGATCGATCTGGAAGGGGCCGACCCGCAGTACCCGGGCCGTGGTCTGTTTCGCAGCCTGGCTGCGTCTGAGCACCGCCTGTACCCGGGCCACCACTTCGGCCGGGTTGAAGGGTTTGACCACATAGTCATCCGCCCCCATGCGAAGCCCCATCAGCTTGTCGAGGTCCTGATCCAGGGCAGTCAACATGATCACCGGCGTGTCGCCACGGGCCCGGATTTCGCTGAGCACCTGCCAGCCATCGACCTGCGGCATCTGCACATCCAGCAACAGGAGATCGGGTTTGCATGTCTGGTGCATGGCCAGGGCTTCGCGGCCATCGGCGGCATGCAGGGTGCGCAATCCGTGGCGTTGCAGGTAAGCGGCGAGGATGTCGGCTATCTCGGCTTCATCCTCTGCAATCAGTACCAGTGACTGGGCCGCCAGGTTGGCGGAAGCAGGAAGATACGACATGGTCGGACTCGAAAATGGTGGGCTTGAACTTTATCACCGCCTCCATGGATTCTCCACAAAGCCTCGAATCATTCGCAATAGCCCCTCTCCATAATGCCCGTTCGATGTGCTCTCGCGGCAGCACCATGCCCGGGAGACGGTTTAACGAGGTGAGTATGATGTTTGTCAAACAGCGGTATGCGGGCACCCTGCTCGCCGTCATTGCCGCATTCGGGTTGGCAGGTTGCGATGGGGCGACGCAAGCGCAAGATGCGCCGACCCTTCCTCAGGTGTCGGTGATGACGCTGGCAGGTCAGGACCTGGTCATCAGCGAGGATCTGCCCGCCCGGGTGGCCGCGCTGCGCAGCGCCGAAATTCGGGCCCAGATCAGCGGCATCGTGCAGCGCCGCCTGTTCGAGCAGGGCGCCGAAATCGGCGCAGGCACCGTGCTGTTCCAGATAAATCCGGCCCCCTTCAAGGCGGATGTCGACAGCGCCACCGCAGCATTGCAGCGGGCGGAGGCCGTGCTGGCCCGCGCCCGTATCCAGATTGACCGTCTGGTGCCGCTGCTGCGCACCGAGGCCATCAGCCGCCAGACCTATGACGATGCAGTGTCCCAGCGGGATCAGGCGGCCGCCGACGTGGCTCAGGCCAGGGCGACCCTGGCCCGGCACCAGCTGAACCTGCAATTTGCCAGCGTGGAGGCCCCCATCGCCGGGCGCATCGATCAGGCCTTGGTGAGCGAAGGTGCCCTGGTGTCGCCCACCGATACCACCCCCATGGCCAGGATCCAGCAGATCGATCAGGTCTACGTCGATGTGCGTCAACCCGCCTCGGTGCTGGAAGCCCTGCGCCAGCAGGCAGGCTCAACGGCACCTGAACTGACGGTGGACATCCTCGGCAGCGATGGCAAGCCGCTCGGCATGCAGGGGCACATCCTCTTTTCCGGCATCGAGGTGGATGCCGGTACCGGTGACGTACTGCTGCGGGTACTGGTGGACAACCCGGAGCGGCGGCTCTTGCCCGGCCTCTACGTACAGGCGCGCATTCCCCGTGCCCGCTATGCCAACGCCCTGAGCGTGCCTCAGCAGGCGGTGGTGCGCACATCGGGCCAGACCAGCGTGTGGGTGGTGGATGGCCAGGGGCAGGCACAACTGGTTCCGGTCAACACCGCTGAACTGGTGAATAGCCAGTACCGAATCGCGTCCGGACTCAGCGCCGGACAGCGGGTGGTGATCGAGGGGATCGACCGCCTGACCCCGGGGGCGCAAGTCATTGCCCATCCCTGGCAATCCCCCGCAGTCAGCCAGCAGGCTGACGCCGGTAACCGCTGAATCGGAGACATTTTCATGCCGCAGTTTTTCATTCATCGCCCGGTGTTTGCCTGGGTGATCGCCCTCTTCATCGTGCTGGCGGGGGTCATCGCCATCCCCAAGCTGCCCATCTCCCGCTACCCCTCGGTGGCGCCGGTGTCGGTGACCCTCTATGCCACCTATCCGGGCGCAACGCCGCAGACCCTGAACGATGCGGTGGTGAGCCTTATCGAGCGCGAGCTGTCGGGGGTCAAGAACCTGCTCTACTTCGAGTCATCGGTAGATGCCTCCGGCAGCGCGCAGATCACCGCTACCTTCAAGCCGGGCACCGATCCGGAGCTGGCCCAGATGGACGTGCAAAACCGCATCAAGGCGGTCGAGCCTCGCTTGCCACAGGCGGTGCGGCAAACCGGCCTGCAGGTGGAGTCCGCCTCGTCCGGCTTTCTGATGATGGTCGGCATGACTTCACCGGATGGCCGCTTCGATGAGGTCGCGCTGAACGACTACATGGCCCGCAATATCGTGCAGGAGCTGCGCCGCATCGACGGCGTGGGGCGAGTGCAGCTGTTCGGCGCCGAGCAGGCCATGCGCATCTGGGTGGATCCGGGCAAACTCGCCGCCTACGGGTTGACCATCAGCGAGGTGGCGCAGG
Source organism: Aeromonas sp. s1(2024) (assembly GCF_040908005.1). NCBI lineage: Bacteria > Pseudomonadati > Pseudomonadota > Gammaproteobacteria > Aeromonadales > Aeromonadaceae > Aeromonas > Aeromonas sp. s1(2024). Next base: position 15,429 of record NZ_JBFOCW010000057.1, read on the forward strand.
CCATCGAGCAGCAGAACGTGCAGATTGCACCGGGGCGCCTCGGCGACGAACCCGCCCTGCCTGGCCAGCGACTGACGGTTCCCCTCACGGTACAGGGGCAGCTGACCACTCCCGAGGCGTTCGCCGCCATCGTGCTGCGGGCCGGTAGTGATGGAGCCAAGCTGGTGCTGGGTGACGTGGCCCGGGTCGAGCTGGGGGCGCAATCCTACGCCTTTTCCAACCGCGAGAACGGGGTGGCTGCCACCAGCGCCGCCATCCAGCTCTCCCCCGGCGCCAACGCCGTGCGCACCGCCGATGCGGTACGCACTCGCCTTGCCCAGCTCTCGCCAACCCTGCCGGCGGGCATGGCCTATTCGATCCCGTTCGACTCGACCCCCTTCGTCAAGGTCTCCATCGACAAGGTGATCCACACCCTGCTGGAAGCCATGGTGCTGGTGTTCCTGGTGATGTTTCTCTTCCTGCAGAACCTGCGCTACACCCTGATCCCGGCCATCGTCGCCCCCATCGCCCTGCTCGGCACCTTCGCGGTGATGCTGCTGGCCGGCTTTTCCATCAACTCCCTGACCATGTTCGGCATGGTGCTGGCCATCGGTATCATCGTCGACGACGCCATCGTGGTGGTGGAGAACGTCGAGCGCCTGATGGCCACCCAGGGGCTATCGCCCCGAGAGGCGACATCGCGGGCCATGAAGGAGATCAGCGGGGCGGTGATCGGCATCACCCTGGTGCTCACGGCGGTGTTCATCCCCATGGCGTTCGGCAGCGGCTCCGTGGGGGTCATCTACCAGCAGTTCACCCTGTCGATGGCGGTGTCGATCCTGATTTCCGCCTTCCTGGCCCTGACCCTGACGCCGGCGCTCTGCGCCACCCTGCTACGTCCGATCAGCCCGGATCACCATGAGAAGCGCGGTTTCTTCGGCGCCTTCAACCGGGGCGTCGAGCGGCTCACCGCAGGCTACGGCGTTCGGGTCACCCGGCTGGTCGGGCGCAGCGGACGCATGATGGCTACCTTCGCCGCCCTCTGCGCCGTGCTGGCCATCGCCGCCACCCAGCTGCCCTCCTCTTTCCTGCTGGACGAGGATCAGGGCTACTTCATGACCTCCATCCAGTTGCCGACCGGTGCCACCAGCGAGCGCACCCTGGCCGTCATCAAGGAGTTCGAGGCCCATGTAGCCTCTCGCGAGGCGCTCGACACCAACCTGGTGGTGCAGGGCTTCAGCTTCTCCGGCGCTGGCCCCAATGCGGCCATGGCCTTCACCATGCTCAAAGAGTGGGACCAGCGTCATGGTGCCACGGCCGCCAAAGAGGCTGAGCTGGCACAGGCCGCCATGGCCAACAGCAAGGAAGGCACAGTGATGAGCCTGCTGCCGCCCGCCATCGACGAACTGGGCACCTCTTCGGGTTTCACGCTCTTCCTGCAAGACAGGGCCAACCAGGGGGAGGCCGCGCTGCAGGCCGCCCAGGCGCAACTGCTGGCACTGGCGGCCCAAAGCGAGGTGGTGAGCGATGTCTATCCCGACAGCCTGCCCCCCGGCGAGAGCATTCACCTCGAGATCAACCGGCAGAAGGCCGAGGCCATGGGACTCTCGTTCACCAGCGTGAGCAGCACCCTGTCGGCGGCGATGGGGTCGCTCTACATCAACGACTTTCCCAACGGCGGGCACATGCAGCAGGTCATCCTGCAGGCCGACGCATCGGCGCGCATGCAGCTCGATGACGTACTCGGCCTGCGGGTGCGCAATGCCAGCGGCGGCATGGTGCCCCTGCGGGAGGTGGTGACGCCGACCTGGCGCCAGTCGCCACAACAGATGATGCGCTTCGAGGGCTTCCCCGCCGTGCGTCTCTCCGGGAGTGCCGCCCCCGGGGTTTCCAGTGGCGCCGCGATGGCGGAAATGGATCGCCTGGTGGCGCAATTGCCGCCAGGCTTCGCCCTGGCCTGGACGGGACAGTCGCTGCAGGAGCGCCAGTCGGCGGCCGAGGCCCCCCTGCTGATGCTGCTGTCGGGGCTGGTGGTCTTCCTGGTGTTGGCCGCGCTCTACGAGAGCTGGTCCATTCCGCTCTCCGTGATGCTGGTGGTCCCCCTGGGCCTGCTCGGCGCCGTGGCGGCGGTGATGCTGCGCGGCATGCCCAACGACGTCTTCTTCAAGGTGGGCATGATCACCATCATCGGTCTGTCGGCCAAGAACGCCATCCTCATCGTGGAGTTTGCCCGCCAGTTGCACGGCGAAGGGCGCTCGCTGCTTGACGCTGCGGTGACCGCCGCCCGCCTGCGCCTGCGCCCCATCCTGATGACGTCGCTCGCCTTCACCCTCGGCGTGGTGCCGCTGATGCTTGCCAGTGGTGCCAGCGCGGAGACCCAGCATGCCATCGGCACCGGCGTGTTCGGCGGCATGATCAGCGGCACCCTGCTGGCCATCTTCTTCGTGCCGGTCTTTTTTGTCTTCGTCATCGGCACCCAGGCGCGCATTCAGGCCTGGCGGGCACAGCGAGCACAGCACCGATCATGCTGACCGCTGCGCGGGTTTGCTGGCCCTGGGGAGGCGATGATCATGCTATGCATGCCTGGCACCATTTTGCGTTCCTTCGAAGAGGATGAGCGCGCCATGGTGCCGGGCCTGTGGTTCATGACCGATGCTGCGGGGCGACCCTATCGCGGGTTGCCTCTCCTGGGTTTGTGTCCAGCCCTCCGTCGCCGGTGCATCCTTGGTCTTCTCCAAGATGGCGATCTGCTATCTGGCACAGGGGGCTTGCACCATCCCGGGTCGGTGCCGACCCAGCAGGAACCCGGCATCAGCATCGCTCTGAAGACCGACGCCATTGGCCTCATCGACTGCATGCTGTCTGCCATCACCAGTCAAGGCTGGACACTCCTGGTGTCTGAACCGCTGGAGAGGCCCCCGCAAGGTTGATGACACCCTGGTTCTCATACAATACACCATGAAATCGAAGTCAATTTAAGTGTTGCTCAGAAATCGACACATCGCAATCACCTCAGATACATTGCAGATCTACTCCGATACTTTCCCTCTGATCGTCAGCCTCAAGAGAAAAATAAAATAAACCATTAAAAACAACACTATAAACTCTTTTCATTTAAAGATAACTCTTTCTTGCACATCCCATCAGCTGGTCGTCAGGACACGTTTTCTGTGATTTGAAACACAAACTTTGATCATCACAGGGGATAAGCATTGCATTGGAAATCGATTTCAAGAAAATGAAGCCAGCATGATTTGTCTTGGCATCGATTGCATAGCGTCTGTTTGAGTCTTGACGGTTCATCGCGGTGGATATTTTTCCCATTGATTGGAGTGGTCAGTATGAATGCATCAAAAAAAGGACTTTTGGCGTCGTTGATCGCCGCTGCCCTGCTTGGCGGGTGTGGTGGGGCCGATAATATCGACTCGAATAGTGGCAACACCGGTGGTAATAACGGTGGCGACAACGGTGGCACCACGCCCCCTGGCGACAGCACCCTGATCCTGTTCGGGGTCGGTGCCAATGGGGGTACAACCCCCAGCATCCAGTCAGAGAAGGACAACTGGAGCTTGCAACCGGTCACCGCTTCTCCCGTCGCCATGACCAGCATCAGCGCCGTGCTCATCAACAATGCCGGTACCGATGACACCGCCGATGTGCAGGTAGCCGGTGACGGAGATGGCACCTTCATGCTCAAATCCGCCACCCCTCTGAACCTGAGCAAATACGCCTCCGGTTTCATCGAGTTCCAGCTGCGGACCAAGAGCAAGGTGCCGGAAGTGCTCAATGCCTCCATCGACAACGAGTATCCCAACCGCAGCAGCCTGCCCATTGCCAGCGCCCTGACCGGTTCGGGCGACTGGGAAACGCTCACGCTGCCCATCAACTGCATGAAGCCCTTCCCCGGTGCCACGGCCATCAACCTCGCCACTGTGGGCACACCGTTCCACCTGGCCACCAAGGAAGCCTTCAACTACGAAATCACCAACATCAAGTACCAGCTCACCACCTCGGCCAAGCCCGTTGTCGACCCGGTCACCTGTGAAGCGCCTGGCGGCGCTACCGACCCGGGCACAGACCCAGGCACCGACCCGGGAACCGATCCCGGTACCAATCCGGACACAGGCTCCGGCGTCAACAATGCCCCCGCGCTGGTGGCCACCGATGCCGCGCTCTACTACTCCGGTGACAAGAGCCAGGCCTTGGACCGCAGCGCCGATTACCCGGCAGCCAGCTTCGGCGGCACCCTGACCGATGAAAACCAGGTCATCACCATGGACCTGCCAGGCAATGGCGCCGCCTTCCTCGGGACCGACAGCGCCAATGGGGATCTCTCCGCCTATCAGGACGGCGCCATGCTGCTCGACCTGAAAGTCTCCAGCTATGGTGACTCCCCCAACATCCAGATCCGCATGGACGGTACCGCCGGCCCGGACTTTGGCACCTTCTTCACCATGGACAGCAACATCGTGCCCGATGACGACACCTGGTACCGCTGCATCCTGCCGGTCGCCTCTCTCATTCCTGTGGCCAACACAGGCTCGGTGCAAAAGGCGCTCTACCTGAGCGGGGCCTGGGACTCCATGGCCGGTCTGCGCTTCGCCTTCACCAACGTGGCCCTGAAAACAGCCATCCCGGCAGACTTTGACAGCAATCAGCCCTGCCAGCAGATCAAGTGACAAGGCATTGAATCTTCGAGAAATCGATTGAAAATAATTTTCTACGGATTGGAGCAATAAGATGAAATTGAAGTCACTCGCCTTGTTTGTCGGGGCATGTTGCGGGCTGGCAGCGCCCGCAGTATCGAATGCCGCCGAGAGTTTTGGCTTCCACGGTTATATTCGTGCCGGCTCGATGTTTGACGCCAAGGACAACTTCGCCAAGGCGGGGTACGAATATGAGATGGACAAGACCATGGGGCGCCTGGGCTCCGAGCTGGACAACAGCTGGGAAGCGGGCCTGAACAAGTTGTGGGATCTGGGCAGCAACAAGTCGGTCAACATCCACTTCAAGGTGGAGTCCGATGCCGACGGCCTGCAAACCCGTGCCGCGCCTCGCGAAAGCGGTGTGTCAGAAACCTATGTGGAGCTGGGTGGCATCACCCCGACCGGGACCATGTGGGGTGGCCTGCGCTATTACGACCGCGAGAACTACATCTGGACCACCGACTATTTCTACACGGACTACTCGGGAACCGGCGTCGGCATCAAAGCCATGGAGATGGCGGGTGGCAAGTGGGACTTTGCCTATATCAACAGCAACGACACCAGCCACTCCGACCGCGCCAATGGCACTGAAGCCACCATGCACACCCTCCACACCAGCGCCCTCTATGGTGCCTGGGACATGGAGATCGCACTCAAGCAGATGCCCAGCAACGAGTTCACCGGCGACAACAAGCAATATGCGACCAAGGGGGCAGAAGGAACCGTCATCTATTCCCGCGACGACTTCTTCTTCATGCCGGGCGGCTTCTCCAAGTTCATCGCCCAGGCAGGACGTGGGCTGGGTTCAGGGGACTTGCTGGGTGCCAACCTGACCAATACCGCCATGTATCGCAAGGGCTCCCTGTATCAGAAGACACTGCAGGACAAGGCGGATGGCTATAAACCCTACCAGTCCAAGGTGATGGAAGGCGATCAATCCTACCGCCTCTTCCTCTGGGGTGGCTGGTATGGCGCCAATATTCATCTGCTGCCGACCCTCTCCTACCAGTACAACGACTACGAGCTGGGTGGCCATGATTCCTGGTATGCCGCATCTCTGCGCCCGGTATTCCCGATCAATGAGTTCTTCTCCATCCAGACGGAAGTCGGATATGTGAAAAACAACCTGATCATCGACAACGTCGAACGGGGTGGCACCTCTCACAAGGTCAGCATAGTGCCGACCTTCACCGTCAATACCGGCATGGGGCCCTCACCGGAGATCCGCATTCTGACGACCTATGTCGATCACAACAACGAGACCCCCTGGCAGGAAGACCGGGAAGATTTCCTGGTCGGTGTACAGGCGGACATGTGGTGGTAGGTTAGGTCGCGATACTTATCTGCACTATAATCTCGGGTCCCTTGGGGGACCCGCATTGCATACGAGGAAACACGATGAAGGGAACGAAGCAGTGTCTGCCTTTCCTGGTCAGTCTGCTGATGGCCGGATGCGCCGGCATGGGCCCGGAGCATTCGCCAGGATCGGCAGTCTCCGCCCTGCAGCAACAGGTTGAACAAGGTCGGGAACAATTGTCGAACAAGGTGGCGGTCGAATCGTTCAAGGAACTTCGCTTCCAGTCCCTCGGGCAGGAGAGCCGCTGGGTCGATGTGAGCACCGACAGCCAGGTCTATGCATTTGATTCAGGCAAAAGCTATGTAATGGCCTTCTCGCTGCCCGAAGTCAGCCAGGCAACTCGCGTCAAAATAACCATTCCGGTCGACTATACCGTCTTCCTGCCCAGCATCCTGTTGCTGGACGAGCAATACAACGCCGTTCAAACCATTCCCGGTTCCACATTCAGTTATGACGGTCGTTCGTTAATTTCAGGGCAGAACATTCAGGGGGAATTCACCATTCCGGCCCCCATCGGCAGCGCTCGGGCCGCCTATATGGTGATCTATTCCACGGCGAAGGACATGCAGGGCAGTACCCGGCTCAATCCGGACGATCTCCAGCGCGCCATGCAATATGATCGCACCACGGATGTCGCCCGCCTCATCAATGTGGAAGTGCCTCACTCTGCTACCGGACGCCTATATTTGACGCTGGACGCAGAGCCCGCTGCAAATGCGACGCAGATCGCAAAAACCATATCGCCCGTGATGGTCTCACCAGATAAATCGTTGGGTGAACTGGATTATTATCAGCATATTCGCACTGCCGTTCAGAGCAAAAGCTATGAGCAGGCGCTCGCCTGGGTCAAAGCCGCCGAGCAAGCCGGTTTTACCAAGGCAAAAGAGGTCTTTTTTGCCGCCCAGCAGTAGCATTCCCTCCCCTGGCAAGGCGCATCATCGCTTGTCACCACCAGGGGAAATGGGTATCCTAACTTGCTGATTTATTAAGAAGATATTCATATAACACTGGCCATGACCAGAGGTTTTCACAGTCGAGTACGGAGGGGGGATGTCGAAGTCAGCTCAGGAGAAAAAAGCCACTGTCTATGATATCGCCCGCCGAGCCGGTGTCTCGGCAAGCACTGTATCCCGGATATTGAACGGCTCGGCCAAAGTGGCCGCAGATAAACGTCAGGCGGTGGAAGATGCCATTCAGGAATTGAATTTTCGTCCCAACCTGATGGCGCAATATTTGAAAACGGGTCAGTCCATGACCCTGGGTGTTTTGACCCAACATGTGGAGAGTCCATTTTCCAACGAAATGTTGCGGGGTGTTGAACACACTCTTCAGGGCATGGAGTATGTGCCGCTGATTGTCAGTGGTCACTGGAATGCGGAAGAAGAAGTTGAGCGGTTGCGCCTGCTGGTGGCCCGGCGGGTTGATGGCCTTATTATTTTGACCGGCCACGTCAATCAGCAAACACTGCTCGAGTTTTCCCAGCAAATACCGATTGTGGCCACAGGTCACAATATCATGACCGAGCGGGTACACTCCTTCAGCATCAATAACAGGCTGGGTGGCTATATGGCGACTCGCTATTTATTGGATCTGGGTCATCGTGACATCGCCCATATCGTCGGTTTGCCGGATCATAACGATGCCATCGAGCGTCATCATGGCTATCGCCAGGCCCTGGTGAGCGCAGGTATCGAATATGACCCCTCCCTGGTCATCCAGGGGGATTTCGCCGAAGTCGGCGGGCTCAATGCCGTTAAGAAGCTGGTGGAGAGCGGCCGGAAATTCTCCGCCATCTTCTGCGCCAACGATCAGACCTGTTACGGGGCCATTCTGGGGCTCAAGCAGTGCGGCTTGCGGGTGCCTGAGGATGTCTCTCTCATCGGTTTTGACGACCTGCCCTTCTCTACTTATTCCAACCCGCCATTGACCACGGTACGCCAGCCCATCTACGAGATGGGGGTCAAGATGGTCAAGACTCTGTTGGGTTTGATCGAGAACACGGAGCTGAACTCGGACGAACTGCCCGAATTGAGCATTGTGGTGCGTGATACCACACTGCCGTACAAGGGGTGAACACAGACCGGGGCAGTTCTCTGCGCAGCATCAGATCCCAGCACAGCATCAGCGCAAAGCGGCCTTCGGGCCGCTTTTCTTTTGTCAGCCACCTGTCCAGCGAGCGACGAGCCCCTGCCGCGACTTCCACCTTGACTCTCTGACATAGCACAGAGACTACACACAACCTGGCGTCCCTCTTCTGCCGGCCCCCAATCCGGCCTGGCCCCATGACACCAGCCAAAGCCTGGCAATCACAACCCGATGACCCCGGTCGACCTGAATGAAACAAGGCGCCTGAAGGCGCCTTGGGGAGTGTGCAGATCCCTGCGGGAGCAGGGCCACCGTCAAGGCGCTGCGAAGGGGGATTCCGTCCCGGTGGCCGCGCTGGTTGCCAGCGTGGGGAGAGGCTCGTCCGCTTCACACAGACTGGCTCTTCTCGTGGCCGCCTTCTGGGGGGGATACCAGCTTGCCAACCCCTGCTGGATGCGCGCGGCGGCGGCTTCCGGCGTCATGGTGCCGAGCACCACGGATTGCGATACCTCCGCAAGCTCTGTGGTAAGCAATGGCTCACCCCGGGTGAGGAACTGCGCCCCCAGACGCAAGGTGGAATCGCAGGTATCCCGCCAGCCCATCATGGTGCTCGCCACCGGATCCTTGAGCTCGAAGAAGTGATTGGAGAGGGAGAAAAAGCCGGGCACCGAATTGGAGAAACGCTCGGCAAAGTCGGCGCTTGCCATCCACTCCACCAGTTTCAGGGCGGCCTCCTTGTTCGGGCTGGCGGCATTGATGCCGATCCCCATGTCGGTGTGATCGGTGAAATAGCAGGTGTCCCCCTCCTGCGCGACGGGGGGCGGGAAGGCACCAAAATTGACCTTGCCGGTGAACTGGGCCAGCGACCAGGAGCCCGCCACTATCATGGCGGCCTTGCCCGCAGCAAAGGCATCCACCGCCTGTGCTTCGGTGGCATCGGCCGGATGGTCCCCTATGTAGGGCCGCCAGCTCGCCAGCTCACGAAACGCCGCCACATAAGGGGCATCGGTCACTCGCGCCTGACCGTTGATCAGCGCCAGGCGGCCATCTTCCCCATGCCAGTAATTGGGACCGATGTTCTGATAACCAAGCTCGGAGACCACCCAGCTGTCGTGAGCCGCCAGTGCCAGCGGCAGATAGCGGCCATCCTGCTTCACCTTCTCCAGCACGGCGAAGAAGTCGGCACGGGTTCGCGGCGGTGTCAGCCCAAGGGCGTTGAAGATATCGACATTGAAGTAGAAACCCTGGATCACGGAGGCAATGGGCAGGCAGAAGGTCTGGGCCCCGGAGTCGGTCTGCCAGGCGGCCTTGGCAAAGCTCGGGAAGTTCTCCATCCCGGGCAGGTCCGTCAGATCCAGCAGATGCCCCTGCTGGAACAGCCGCAGGGACTGATCATAAGGACGGCAAGTGATGAGATCCCCTGCCTTCCCCGCCGCCAGCCGCTCGGCAAGCTCCCGATCATAATCCGCCGAGCGCTGCGAATGCAGCTTAAGGGTGATCTCGGGATGGATCGCCTGAAAACGGGGCAGAAACTGCTCCTTCCAGAGCGCCTCGTCATCCACGCGCCAGGTTTCCAGCACCAGCTCCTGGGATACCGCCGCCGTACTCAGCCCCCAGACCAGCAGGGCACTCACAGATTTCCACATCGCCTCTCTCCTACACCTTGAAACGGGCCACCAGACTCTGCTGCTGGCTGGCCAGCCCCGACAACACCTCACCACTGCTCGCCGATACCCGGGACGCCTGCTCGGTCTCGTGAGCCACGTCTGCGATGGCCGCCACGTGCTGGGCCACTCCCTGACTCACCGAAATCTGCTCCGCTGCGGCATAAGCCATGTGATCCGCAATATCCTTGATGGCCTCCATGCGCGAGGCGATCCCCGCCAGGGCACTCTCGACATCCCGGGTCTGCAGCACACTCTGCTGGGTCTGCTCATGGCTCTGGGCCATCACGCTCGCCACATCGCGGGCGCATCCCTGCAGGTTGTCGATCATCACCTGGATCTCCTGGGTCGCCCCTTGTGAACGGGTAGCCAGCGCCCGCACCTCCTCGGCCACCACGGCAAAGCCCCGCCCGGCCTCCCCGGCACGGGCCGCTTCGATGGCCGCATTGAGGGCCAGCAGGTTGGTCTGTTCAGCCATGCCACGGATCACCTCGAGAATGTTGCCAATGTTGCTGCTGTAGCCTTCGAGCTTGCGGGTGATCGCCATGGCCCCGGCGATGTCGGTCGCCAGTTGCTCGATGCCATCCCGATTGGCCTGCATCAGATGACGTCCGCGCCGGCTCTCGTCATTGGCCTCCCCCACCTCCCGACGAACATGATCGCTCGAGCGCGCCACTTCGGTCGCACTGGTCTCCAGCTCGAAGATGGCGGCCGCTACCTGATCGGTCTGGGCCTTCTGCGCCTGCACCTGCGACATCACCTGCTCGCCGATCTCTGCGGTCTTGCGCGTCTCGCTCACCAAGTACTCAGAGCCGGTCTGGACCTCCATCAGAAGCGTCTTGGTGTGGTGGGCCAGCTGGTCGATGGAGTTCGCAACCTCACCAAGCTCGTTCCTGGCGGGGTAGCGAACCCGCAGCGTCATGTCACCTTGTGCCATCAGACCGAGAACCCGATTGATCCGCACCAGCGGCACCTGGATGCTGCGGGCCGTACTCCAGGCAACAATGAGGGCGATGAGCACGGAACACAGGGCCACCATCACGATCCAGGTGCGGGCGCTGTCAACCGCGACGTCGGCACTCAGCCTGTCCTCCTGCATGCTCTGGTTGCTGATGGCGATAAGCCTGTCCAGGACCTCCCCCAGTTGCTGGCTCTGCGCCTCCTGCTGTTCACGCAAGCCATGGAGTTGCTGGCTGATTTGCTGACGGCGCACCAGGGTGGCAATCAGCCCCTTGTCGCCAAATACCAGCTGGGGAATGCGCGCCACATGGCGGGTGAACCTGGCCTTGACGTCATCGGGGACAACAATCCGCTCCAGACGCTGGTTCGCAATGTCGATGTCTTTGGCCAGCACCCCCTGTAGCGCCACCAGATCCGTGTTGCCGTCGGCACGCAGGATCAGCTTGAGATCCCGTGCAATACCGCTGGTGATGAGCTCCGCCTTGTTCTGCAAAGAGCGCCGCCCTGCCGTGTAACGCACCAGCAGGTCTGCCGCCGAACGGTAGTTGTCGTCCAGGTGCAGCAGCTCGCTCCGCATCCGTGCGAGCACCCGTTCCAGCTCGACCGACTCTTCGTGCAGGCTCATCAACTGCTCAGAGATGGTAAACAGCCGGGGGGCCTGGTCGGTGACCCGGGCGAGTTGCCGCTCACTCTCGGTATCGAGTGTCAGGGCCGCGAATGCCTTGATGTGCTGCTCATAGCGGACCTTGTCATGGGCAACACGCTGACGGGACTCGGGGAACGCCGACGTCTCCCGGATGGCGAGATGCGCCAGGCTGTCCCTGTCAGCCATCAGCAACGCGGCGCGCAGCCGGCTGGCGGTCAGGGCCTGAGGCGTCGCCTCCTCGGTCACCTGCTGGAAACGACCGTGAATGGAGGTCGTCTTCAGGTAACTGATGGCCCCGAGCAATAGCAACAGGACCAGCAGCAGCGTAAAGCCCAATCTGATCCGCTGTACGATCGACATCCTTCTCTCCCACCTCTCCCTCCGCATCGGGGCGGAGCCGGTTATCAAGGCACCAGGAGCCCGACAGGCATCCTGGTGCATCTGGCTGACGGCTTATCGACTCAACCTGCCCTGGCAATCGAGCCTGACCACTTCCCCTGAGGCCCCCAGCAGAGAAGCCGGTACCCAGCGAACGGTCGCCATGTCGATACGCGCCTGTCCACTGGTGCCCAGGATGAAGGGGGTATTGACCTTCGCGAAGTCCATGCCCTCTTCGAGGCAGCGCAGGGGCAGACTCAGGGTCACCCACTTCTGCGGGGGCAACTGGCGCAAGGCCGGAGCAATCTCGATAGACTTGCCGCAGGGCCAGCCACACTGCAGCCCCAGCGTCATGTCCCCCGCTGGTGCCTGCTGCACCCGCAGCGTCACCTGCAGCTCGCTCTCTCCCTTCAGGTAGGTGCGACGGTCCGCCCCCTTGACCTGGGTGGTCTGCAACTGGATCGTGGCTCCGGAGTCGACACCCGGCTTGTCCGCCCCGAGGAAGGTGACCGCTCGCGCATCCTGCTGGCGCAGGTAGTCGATGGGCTGAACCTTGATGAAGGTCATCTCGGTCACGCTGTTGCCGGAGACTTCAGTCCCCGTCCAGTTGCTGGCATCCCCCATGCGCAGACGGTGTTCTTCACCCGCCTTTGGCCCGAACAGCTCGAGCACCTTGTCAGCGGCGCTCAGTTTGGCGGGGTCGCTCTCGTTGCAGCCGAAGGTACGATTATCCAGGGTCAGGGTATTGAGGTTGCTGACCCGGGCCGCCACAGGGGAAGGCTTGCCGTAGCTGAGCCCGTAGCCATAGGGGAAGAGCGGTGCGTACTCACCCGCTGGATCCTGCTCGAAGGCTGGACGCTGCCAGCCCGGGATATGGGTGGGCGTGCGATTGATGGTGGTGGCGCACTTGCCAAAGGGCCACGAGAAGGAGAGGCGTCCCTGGAAGTCATGGGCCACCTTGCCCTTGGCATCCCTGAACAGCAGATCGGTGATCCCCTCCCCCTCGGTGCCCGGCAGCCAGGCGGCGACAAAGGCGGAAGAGAGATTGAGCTCCTCATTGACGTAGAGCGGACGTCCGGAGAAAAGCACGGTCACCACGGGGATGCCGGCCGCCTTCAGCCGCTTGAGGGTCAACAGGTCCTCGTGATAGCTGCTCTTGAGATCCCCATAGGCAAGGGTCTTGTTGTCAGGAATGTCGCCGAACCACTCGGCATAGGGATCCTCCCCCATGACCAGGATGGCGACATCGGGCTTGGCTCCCGCAAACTCACCGGATCCCGTGCTCACCTGCACATGATCCGCACCGACGGTGGCGGTCACCGCATCCAGCACGCTCTGGGCACCGGGGAAATCACCGCGCCCGTTTTCGCTGCCTTGCCAGGTCAGGCTCCAGCCCCCCACCTGCTTGCCCAGATCATTGGCGGCGCTCCCAGCCACCAGCACCCGGCTCTGCCGGCTCAGGGGCAGGATCCTGCCCTCGTTCTTGAGCAGCACCAGCGACTTGCGTACCGCCTCCCGGGCCAGCGCCTTGTGCGTCACGGCACCAAGTTCACCCTGCTTGCCCGCCAGCTCACGGGCCGATGGCATGGGTTTCTCCCACAGCCCGGCCCGCATCTTGACCCGCAGGATACGCGTCACGGCATCGTCGATCCGGCTTATCGGGATCTGCCGGCTCGCCACGCCATCGAGCAGGCTCTGGCGAAACTCCATCCAGTCCTTGCGCGCTGTGACCATGAAGATGTCGACCCCGGCCAGCACCGCAGACAGGCAGCTCCCCATGGTGCAACCGGCGATCTCGCTGTGACCGTTCCAATCAGAGACGACAAGGCCATCAAAGCCCATCTTGCCCTTGAGCACGTCGGTCAGCAGATAGCGGCTGCCGTGCAGCTTGCCGTTGTACTCCACCCCGTCTTCTGGCAGCACGTCGCGGTTGAGCTCGTTGTGCCAGCTGTTGAACGAAGCCATGACCACCTGGGCACCGGCATCCAGCCCCGAGAAGTAGCCCACCGCGTGCAGGTTGCGCAGGTCCTCTTCCGAATAGAAGTTCTGACCCCGGTCGACCCCGTTCAGGGTACCGCCGTCCCCCACGAAGTGTTTCACGTTCGAGATGACATGGCGCTGGCCGCGCAGATCCGTCGCGGAACCTTGCAGGCCACGCACCATCTCGCCAGCATAGTGATAGACGATGGCGGGATCTTCGGAATAGCCCTCATAGGTCCGGCCCCAGCGATCATCCCTCGGCACCGCCACCGTCGGGGCGAAGGTCCAATCCAGCCCGGTGGCGGCCACTTCCCGCGCCGTCACCTGGCCGATACGGTAGATGAGATCCGGATCCCGCGCCGCCCCCAGGCCAATATTGTGCGGGAACAGGGTCGCCGCGAAGACGTTGTTATGGCCGTGCACCGCATCGGTCGCCCACATGAAGGGGATGCGATACCCACTGCCCTCGAAGCCCGCTTCCGCCGCCTGCCAATAGGTGTCGGCCTGGTGTGCCCAGTCCTGGGCCGACGCGTGTTTGTTGTTGCCGGGCCAACCCCCCCCTCCGTTGAGGACGGAGCCAATCTTGTAGCGCGTCACCTCCTCAGGTGTCACTTCACGAAAGTCGGGCTGGATCATCTGGCCAACCTTCTCCTCCAGGGTCATCCGGGAGAGCAGAGCCTGGATCTGGCGCTCCATCCCCTCGTCCCTGGCAATGGCGCTGTGGATCTGCGGCCAGGTGGAAAAATAGGGCATGGTCGACAACTCATCCGCCATCCCGGCACTCCAGATGCCGCACCCCACGAATAGGCAGGTCATAGACCTGGTGAGACCTGTAGTTTTACGCATTTTCCTTATGACTCTCCGGATGTTCTCGTTCATCGCCTGGACTCATCGTTCATGGCGAGTCGTCTTGAAAAACAGCCTAATTTGAAATCGATTGCAAGAATATTAAATGGTAAACAGAAATCTCTTCGTCATTCCAGCAGTATCTTTGTCATGCCATGACAAAGATCCCGCTGAAAGAGAAAATAGTGATGCAACTCACAAACTCGGGGGCTTGTCTCATCAGCAGAATACCCAGGAAGGAACAGAGAGAACGGGTAGATTCATGGCAGGAATACCAACAAAATAAAGTTAAAACAATAATTTAAATGCAATCAATCACGTTGATTTGCCGCGTGAGCTGTCTGGAACGACACCGATATGGCCAAACGGCTCGGGAGTCAGAGGAATGTTGAAAGGATTCAATGGAATTCAATTCAAGTGCATGAATATATCAATAAACGAAAATTTGCCGTCTCCATCACATTTCATAAAAGCAAACTTGATCTGCCAAAAAATTTACTGTTACCTGAATCGTGAAATCGATTTCCACTCAAGGATTGTGTGTGAATCTTGACAGTGAAATGCGGGCCGCAGGATGACTCGGTCATTTTCTGCGTGAGTGCGAAAATCGACGCCATTATTTCCGTCTGTGATCAAAGGGGTAACAATGAAAACATCTCGGCTTAGTGCCCTGACGCTTGCCATGTCTTGCGTCATTGGCTTGCATGGCTGCTCACTGCCCAGCGCAGGAGCATCTGGTTCAGCGACCTCCTCGGCATCTGCCGGACCTGTGGGTGAATTGCTGACCAATGGGGGCTTCCAGGGAACCGATGGATGGTGGACGGCCGGGGGGACCCTGAACGCCGAGAACCAGATGGGCTGTATCACCTTCACCGAGTCGGGCTCCAATCCCTGGGATGTCATCCTGGGTCAGTCCAATCTCGGCCTGGTGCAGGGGCAAACCTACAAACTCCATTTCACTGCCATGGCCAAGAGCGACATCAACGTCAAGGCCCTGATCCAGCATGATGGCGCCCCCTACACCAACTACATGGTGCAGGACCTCGCCCTCGGCAGCACGCCCAAACCGTTCGATATCCAGTTCACACCTTCTGCCACTGACGAGAAGACCCAGTTCCAACTTCAGATGGGCACCCAGACACCGACCACTGTCTGTATCGGTGAAGCCACGCTATCGGGCCCCTCCTTGATCAAGAAATCGGAGCTGGGCAGCGTGCGCGTCAACCAGGTCGGCTATCTCAGCAAGGCTCTGAAACGGGCGACCATCGCCACCGACAGCAAGGACGCGCTCCCCTGGACCCTGCGCAATGCCCAGGGTGAGACCATCGCGGAAGGCAAGACCACGCCCTTTGGCCTGAATGCCGCATCCGGCGAGAACGTACAGATTGCCGACTTCAGTCAGGTCACCACCCCGGGCACCGGCCTGGTACTGGAGGTCGCCGGCCAGAAGAGTCATCCGTTCAGCATCGGCGATGACATCTATCACACCATGAAATTCGATGCCCTCTCCTTCTTCTATCAGCAGCGTAGCGGCATCGACATCGAAGCCAAATATGTCCAGCGCCCCGACCTTGCTCGCCCGGCAGGACACAAGCCCGAGAACGTAACCTGCTTCAACAAGCTGGACGCCAAGGGCAACCAGTGGCCTGGCTGTGACTTCACGCTGGATGTGACCGGCGGCTGGTACGACGCCGGCGATCAGGGCAAGTACGTGGTCAACGGTGGGATCTCGGTATGGACCTTGATGAACCTTTATGAACGGGAGCAGCTGGCGAAAGAGGGTGACAAGAGCGCCTTTGCCGACGGCAAGGTCAAGATCCCGGAACAGCACAACGGCTACAACGATCTGCTGGACGAGTCCCGCTGGATGATGGAGTTCTTCCTCGCCATGCAGGTGCCCGAAGGCAAGAAGGCCTGGGTGCCGGTAGGCGATCAGTCCAAGCAGCTCGACAGCCTGAAACTGACCGAGATCGATGCCTCCGGCATGGTCTTCCACAAGGTCGCCGACGAAGCCTGGACCGGGATGCCGCTCCCGCCCCACAAGGATCCACAACCCCGTTTCCTGAGCCACCCCAGCACGGCTGCGACTCTGAACCTGGCGGCCACCGCCGCCCAGTCTGCTCGCGTATGGAAAGATCTGGATCCGGCCTTCGCACAGCGCAGCCTGCAGGCAGCGGAACGAGCCTGGAAGGCGGCCAACCGCCATCCGGACGTCTATGCCTATGACAACTTTGTGGGATCCGGTCCCTATGATGACACCAACCTGAAGGACGAATTCTACTGGGCTGCCGCCGAGCTGTTTGCCACCACCGGCAAAGCCGAGTACAAGCAGGCCGTCCAGCAGTCCCCTCTCTATCTGGCCGCCCCCAAGGGGGATCGTAGCGCAAGCGGTGATCTCTACTGGCAGGATCTCAGCAGCGCAGGGACCATCACGCTGGCCATGGTGCCTAACAAACTGGGCAAACAGGAAGTGGAGAAGGCGCGCGCCGCTATCATCGCCGCAGCTGACGGCTACCAGAAGAGCGTGGTGACGGAGGGTTACCTTATCCCCTATCAGGCGACCGAATACCCCTGGGGCTCCAACTCCAACCTGATGAACCGCAGCATCTTCCTCGGGTTGGCCCATGACTTCACGGGAGAGCGCAAATACCTGCAGGCCATGTCCGATGCCATGGACTATGTGCTCGGCCGCAACCCCCTCGACCAGTCCTATGTGTCGGGCTACGGCAGCCGTCCGCTGAAGAATCCGCACCACAGGTTCTGGGCTCACCCCATCGACCCCGCGTCTCCCCTGGTACCACCAGGCGTACTCTCGGGCGGACCGAACTCCATCAACTTCAGCGATCCCGTTGCCTCCACCCTCAAGGGCAAGTGTACCGGCCAGACCTGCTGGAAAGATGAGATTGGTGCCTGGACGCTGAACGAGGTCACCGTCAACTGGAATGCCCCCTTCTTCTGGACGGTCAGCGTACTGGATGAAGGTGGATTGACCCGCTGATCACCCTTCCAATGCTCCGTCCCCGTGACGGAGCATTGTTTTACTCCCCTGCCATTCTTGCCCAGGACAGCTCCCGCACCGGTCGCCACCCTCAGCTTTACGTTTTCCTTTTCCCTTTTCCATCATCATTCAGAGGCTGACGGCAGCAGAACCCTCTCTTATCGATCATTTCATCTGACCGCACCTTCGCAACCCTGTCATTTACATGTCCGTCTCTTGGCCACCTTATTTGCGCATCCACTTGATCCCTCATTTGCCATCAGATCTGCTTACGCCAACTGGGCATCACCCGCCCCCCGCCTCTTCTACAGTGCCCCGCGCGCGAAGAAGGCGGGAAAGCAGGATACCCGGCTCCTGAATCGGGTTTCGTGACCCTCAGCGAGAACCACAAGGCAACCCCAGGCTGAGCCCGCCATCTGAGCAAGACACTGTACAGAGCCCCTGAGCCGACACCATGACGCCCTGCCACCAGGGGGTGAAGGAGCACGGCGATGAGCTCGGTTACCCGGGGTTGCTGGCATGGTCGCCGGATCGACACCATGCCGAAAGCGCCCCCTGCATCATGCAGGGGTCCAGGAGCAGCATGAAAACCACGACAGATTTGAAATCGATATTTCAAAATGCCAAGTCGAATAAACATGGCTTAAACCACATCATAAAAAAATTATAACCAACTGACAAATAACGATATTTTATTTTATACGCCTTATATCAGATATCCATCAAGTGATCGCGATCACAATTACAAAACCCCATTTGTGAAATCGATTTCCCACTTTGTTGCATCGATCTATAGTGAGCCCAGCTTAATAACTGAGGAATGATCATGAAAAAAATCATGTTGTGCTGCTCTGCCGGGATGTCCACCAGCCTGCTGGTGAAAAAAATGCTGGTAGAAGCCGAAAAACGGGGCCTGGCTGCCGAGATCAAGGCTTTTGGCGCATCGGAGTTCGATGACCAGATGCCCCATTACCAGGTGGTCTTGCTGGGACCGCAGATCAAGTACATGCAACCGGAGTTGCAAGCCAAGGCGGCGGCTCACGGCATCAAGGTACAACCTATCGACATGATGGATTACGGCATGCAGCGCGGCGACAAGGTGCTGGACTACGCCCTGTCCCTGATTGGTTAAGCGTGCTCACAAGGAAGGACACACACTATGAGTTCACTCTATGGGATGCTGGTCAAGTTGATCGAACAACGGATCGGCCCATTGGCAGGAAAACTGGGTCAGCAACGCTATGTTCTGGCCATCCGTGACGGTTTTATTGCCGCGCTGCCGTTCATGATCGTCGGCAGCTTCATGCTGGTCTTCATCTTCCCACCCATCTCCAGCGAAACCACCTGGGGCTTTGCCAGAGCCTGGCTCGATTTTTCCAACACCTATCGTGCCGAACTCATGTTGCCCTTCAACATGAGCATGGGGCTGATGACAGTCTTCATCTCGGTGGGCGTCGCATCCAGCCTGGCCAAGCAATACTCCCTGGACCCCATCACCACGGGCCTGCTGTCGCTGATGTCGTTCATGCTGGTGGCAGCGCAATACAAAGACGGCACCATCTCCACCCAGTATTTCTCCGGTCAGGGCATCTTTACCGCTCTTATTTGCGCCATCTATTCGACTGAGGTCTATGCCTGGCTCAAGCGCAACAACATCACCATCCGTCTGCCCGAGCAGGTGCCGATGGGGGTGGCGCGCTCCTTCGAGGTGCTGATCCCGGTCCTGGCGATTATCCTGACCCTGCACCCCTTCAACATGCTGCTGCAGGAAACCACAGGCATGATCCTGCCCGAGGCGATCATGTCCATGCTCAAACCGCTGGTGGCGGCTTCCGACAGCCTGCCTGCCGTCTTGCTGGCTGTGCTGTTGTGCCAGATCCTCTGGTTTGCCGGCATCCACGGCACCATGATCGTCACCGGCATCATGAACCCCTTCTGGATGGCAAACCTGGCCAGCAACCAGGCCGCATTGGCCGCCGGCCAAGCTATTCCCCACACCTTCCTGCCCGGTTTCTGGGATCACTTCCTGTTTATCGGCGGCGTGGGCTCCACCTTGCCACTGGCATTCCTGCTGATGCGCAGCCGCGCCGTGCACCTGCGCACCATAGGGCGAATGGGCGTGGTCCCCGGGTTCTTCAACATCAACGAGCCGATCCTGTTTGGTGCTCCCATCATCATGAACCCGGTCTTCTTCCTGCCCTTCATCCTGGTGCCGGTGATCAACGCCATCCTGGCCTGGTTCGCGGTGGATCTGGGTCTGGTTGAGAAGGTCGTGATGCTGACCGCATGGACCACGCCGGCCCCCATCGGCGCCTCCTGGGCGACCAACTGGGCCTTCAGTCCGGTCATCATGTGCTTCATCTGCATGGGGATCTCCGCCCTGATGTATTACCCCTTCGTGCGAGCTTACGAACGCACCCTGCTCAAGCAGGAAGCCGAGACGGCTGAAGCGGAAGAAGCCGCCAGATCAGAAAAAGCAGACACAATCACACCGATTCAGAGTCAGGCGTAAGCGCCAGGCGTGCGGGCGCCACGCCGCCTGCACGCCGGTCATCAAGAGGAAACTGCAATGCAATATACATTCCCCGAAGGCTTCTGGTGGGGTAGCGCCTCGTCGGCCGCACAATCGGAAGGAGCTGCCAATATGGGCGGCAAGGCACCGACCATCTGGGATCACTGGTTCGAGACGGAGCCACACCGTTTCCACGGCCAGGTTGGCCCGGCCAACACCTCCACCTTCTACGATCGCTATCGTGAAGACATCGCATTGATGGAACAGATTGGCCACAACAGCTTCCGCACATCCATCTCCTGGGCCCGGTTGCTGCCGGATGGCCACACCGTCAATCAGGAGGCCGTCGACTTCTACAACAAGGTTATCGATGAGCTGCTGGCCAAGGGGATCAAACCCTTCATCGGCCTGTTCCACTTCGACATGCCGATGTACTGGCAGGAGCAGGGGGGCTGGGAGAGCCGCGAAACCGTGGCGGCTTATGCCGAGTACGCAGCGCTCTGCTTCAAACTGTTCGGTGATCGCGTCGCCTGCTGGATGACCTTCAATGAACCCGTTGTAGTAGTGGAAGGAGGGTATCTGTATGACTTCCATTACCCGAACCAGATGGACTTCAAACGGGCAGCCCAGGTGGCCTATCACATGATGCTGGCCCACAGTCTGGCGGTGAAGCGTTATCGCACACTCTCCCTGCCCGGCCAGATCGGCATCGTCCTGAACCTGACCCCCTCCTATCCGCGCTCTTCAAACCCGGCAGACTTGAAGGCCTCGTTCATTGCCGACCTGTTCTTCAACCGCGCCTTCCTCGATCCTGCGGTGAAGGGGGTTTATCCCCAGGAGCTGATCGATATCCTGCGCGAGCACGATCAGATGCCAGTTGTGCAAAGCGGCGACTGCGAACTGCTGGCCGCCGGCAAGATCGATCTGCTCGGCATCAACTACTACCAGCCGCGGCGAGTGAAGGCACGCATGACGGCCATCAACCCGGACTCCCCTTTCCTGCCTGACTGGTTCTTCGAGAATTACGAGATGCCAGGCCGCAAAATGAACCCTTATCGCGGCTGGGAAATATATGAGCGCGGTATTTATGACATATTGATCAACCTGCGCGACAACTATGGAAATATCCCAAGCTATATCTCCGAAAATGGTATGGGTGTCGAAGGGGAGCACAGATTCATTGGTGAAGATGGTCAGGTAAAAGACGATTATCGTATCGACTTCATTCGCGGCCACCTCCAGTGGATTCATACCGCCATTGCTGAAGGAAGTAATTGCCGTGGTTATCACCTGTGGACCTTTATTGACAACTGGTCCTGGATGAATGCCTACAAAAACCGTTATGGATTCATCAGCCTTGATTTGGAAAGCCAGCAGCGCACCGTCAAGAAAAGTGGTGAATGGTTCGCCAACGTCTCTCGTAATAATGGATTTTAAGGAGTCATAAATGATGGATCTTGAAGAAGCAGTCATGGGCATCATCGTCAATGCCGGCCAATCTCGCAGTCTCTGTTTCGAAGCCCTGCGTCAGGCTCGTGCTGGCCAGTTCAGCGAAGCGGATGCCTTGCTGCTCCAGGCCACCGACGCGGGGAAGGCTGCCCATGCCGTACAAACCAAACTGATTGAAGCCGATGAGGGCGAAGGCAAGACCAAGATGACACTGGTCATGGTACATGCCCAGGATCACCTGATGACCTCCATTCTGTGCCGCGAACTGGCCACCGAACTGGTCGAGATCTATCGCCGCCAAGCCAGCTGATTTTAACTCATCGGATCGGGAGTCCGTGCTTTTGCCACCGTTATATACGGTGGCTTTTTTTATTCTGGTTATACCAGCCAGCCGTCATGTCTTTCATACCTTTTTCAGGCAATTTCAAAAGTATGAAACTGTCATGACGCGATACCAGTATAAGTTTCAATATCTGTTTATGGCTATTCTGATGCTGCTTGCAGTCATCAATAAAACACTCATTAATAAACACACAGGAATGTGGATAATATGCGTAAACTTGGACTGATGTCAGTATTGCTGATGGCGGGAGGATTATATTCCACTCAGGCATCGGCATGGTGGTGGAGCAATCAGGATTGGCAGGTCTCTGATGGTTGGCGCAATGGCGGGTCAGAATTCGACTGCACCTGGCGCGCCGCCAACGTCTGGATGGAGTCCGGCACGGCCATCCTCCATGCGAAATCCGACAAAGGGAACAAGAGCTGTGCTGAGCTGCGAACCTACAACTACACCCGCAAGGGTCGTTATGAGGTGCAAATGCAGGCAGGATCGGTGCCCGGCACCATCAGCTCCTTCTTTACCTATACCGGAGATGCAGGCACCAGCTCTCACTATGAAGTCGACATCGAGCTGATGGGGGGCACCAACCTGCTCCATACCAACGTCTGGATCCAGGGGCGTCAGTATCCCCAGGACATCGACCTGGGCAAGTACGGTATCTCCATCTGGAACATGGAGCGCTACGCCTTCAACATCGACGAGGCGGGAGTCACCTGGCAGGTCTTCAGCCGCACCCAGAACAAATGGGTGAGCGTGCGCCGCGAGAGCCGCCCCGTCACCAGCTGGATGCAGACGTTTGTGAATAACTGGATCAGCGCCAACCCGAGCTTCCCGCCCAGCTCCTACAACGGCCAGCCCGTCTACGCCAAATACAAGTACGCCAATGTGACGCCCTGGGAGTGATCGCGATGGTCAACTAAATCCGGGCACACGGCGGCATACCCAAAACCGAAGACACAAAAAAGCCCAACTGAATAAATCAGTTGGGCTATATGGATGGCGGAGGAGGTGGGATTTGAACCCACGGATGGTCGCCCATCGCCGGTTTTCAAGACCGGTGCATTCAGCCGCTCTGCCACCCCTCCGCAGCAGTGCGACGCATATTACCCATGCCCCCAGCCCTTGTAAATCCCCACTCCGTTTGTTTGCCCATTTATTGGGCTATCTGGCGCACAAAACCGGCAAAACCTCTGCAAACCGTGCTTTTTCAAGCGGATGGCTTGACTTGAAAACAGACTCACCCACTATAGGGGCCACTACCACATCCCCAGCAAGATGGACTTATGAGAATCAAACATGCCCTGTTCGCCGCCCTGACCGGCGCGACCCTGCTTGCGGCGCCCGTGCAGGCGAGCGAGCTGACCAAGAGCGATGTCGAGCAGATCGTGCGCGACTATCTGGTCAAGAATCCGGAGATCCTGGTCGAGATGTCCAACGCCCTGCGTGCCAAGCAGGAGAGCCAGCAGGCCGAGAACGACAAGACGCTGATAGAAGCCCATGCCAAGCAGCTCTTCGCCAACCAGGATCCCGAGAGCGGCAATCCCAAGGGCAGCCTGACGGTGGTGGAGTTCTTCGACTACAACTGCGGCTACTGCAAGCGCGCTCATCCCCTCATTCAGCAACTGCTCTCTGAGGACAAGGAGATCCGCTACATCTACAAGCAGTTCCCCATCCTGAGCGAAACCTCCTACTACGCCGCCCGCGCGGCGCTGGCGGTGAAGCTCGGCCAGCCCGACAAATACCAGGCCTTCCACGACAAGCTGTACGCCCATCAGGGGCCCCTCTCCGATGAAGCCCAGGTGAAAGACGTCGCCAGGGCCGCCGGCGTGGACTGGAGCAAGGTAGAGGCGAAGATCAAGGACGGCAGCATCGATCAGAATCTGGGTACCAACCGGGCGCTGGCCGAAGCCATGGCCATTTCCGGCACCCCGGCCTTCATCATCGGCGATCAGATCCTGCGCGGCGCACCGCGGGATCTGGCCAGCCTCAAGGCCATCATCAAGGATGTCCGCGCCGGCAAGAGCATTCAGTAACCCGCGCGTTGTTCATGAAAAAACGCCCCGGCATGCCGGGGCGTTTTGCTATTCATGCTACAAACCATCAGGCCTGATGGGCCGTCGCGAGAAGCTGTCAGCAAGGCGAAGAGCAGCGCTGGGACCCGAGTTGATATGAATAAATGAGGCTCCCGAGCAACGCATGACCCGTGATCACGGCTTCGCAGCAGGGCCATAACCGTTCGGGTTCTGGCTTTGCCAGCGCCAGGTATCGATCATCATCTGCTCCAGACCCCGCTCAGCCTGCCAGCCCAGCTCGTCACGGGCCAGGGCCGGTTCAGCCCAGCACTCGGCGATGTCACCGGGGCGACGGGGCTTGATCTGGTAGGGAATGGCACGGCCACTGGCTGCCTCGAACGCCTTGACCATCTCCAGCACGGAATAGCCCTGACCGGTGCCGAGGTTATAGGTGAAGACGCCGGTATCACTCTTGATGCGGGCCAACGCTTTGAGGTGACCGATGGCGAGATCCACCACGTGGATATAGTCGCGCACCCCGGTGCCGTCCGGGGTCGGATAGTCGTTGCCAAAGACCCCCAGCTCCTTGAGCTTGCCCACGCCGACCTGACTGATGTAAGGCAGCAGGTTGTTGGGGATGCCGTTGGGATCTTCACCGATGAGGCCGCTCTCGTGAGCACCCACCGGGTTGAAGTAGCGCAGCAGCACGATGGCCCAGCGGGGATCGGATTTGGAGAGGTCACGCAGGATCTCTTCGACCATCAGCTTGGAGCGGCCATAGGGGTTGGTGGCGCTGGTGGGGAAATCTTCCCGCAGGGGTACCGAGGCCGGATCCCCATAAACGGTGGCCGAGGAGCTGAACACCAGCCGGAACACGCCGGCCCTGGCCATCTCTTCGCACAGCACCAGGGTGCCGGTCACGTTGTTCTGATAGTAGGTGAGCGGGATCTGGCCGGATTCCCCCACCGCCTTGAGGCCGGCGAAGTGGATCACGGATACTATCCTGTGCTCGGCAAACAGCCGCTGCAGGCAGGCTCTGTCCAGAATGTCCCCTTCCACGAAGGTGACCGGCTTGCCGGTGATCCGCTCGACCCGTTTGAGCGATTCGGGGGAAGCGTTGGAGAGGTTGTCCAGTACTACGACCTGCTGCCCGGTACCAAGCAGCTCGACCAGGGTGTGGGAACCGATGTAACCGGCTCCCCCCGTCACCAGAATTGTCATTTTTTATCCCGTACTTTGCTGAAACTGGGGTTGAGTCTACCCGCACGACCCGCCCGAGAAAAGCTCGGGATACCAATGACGCCCGTCAGTACTCCAGACTCACATCCCCTCTGGCGGTGCAGGAACAGGCCAGCGCCACCCCGTTCTCGAGGTCCTGCGCGCTCAGGGTCATCACGCTCTGGCGCTCGATTTCGCCTTCCGTGGTGCAGCGACAGGCGCCGCACACCCCGGCGCGGCAAGCGGCCATCATGGTCTCCCCCGCCCCCTCCAGTGCCGCCAGCAGGGTCTGACCCGGCAGGATCTTCACCTTCTTGTCGCTCTTTTTGAGGGTCAGCCAGAAGTGGTCGCTGCCGGCCGCAACTGGCGCCGCACTCGATGTTCCAGCAGGCAGGCCGAACGACTCCTGGTGCAACTGCGCTGCCGGCAGTCCCAGCTCCGCCAGCATGGTGCAGACTGCGGTCATGTAGGGGGCAGGCCCGCACAGATAGACGTGGCGCGCCAGCAGGTCTGGCGCCAGTTCCCTCAACATGTCCGGTGTGAGCCGGCCAACCCAGGGATGAGCCGTTGGCGCCTCTTCCCCTACTTTCTCCAGCACTAAAGCATGGCGCACACCGGCATGAGCCTCGGCCAGCGAAGCCAGTTCCCTTGCGAAGATCACATCCCCGGGGGTTCTGGCGCTGTGAATAAAGCGAATGTCTGCATCCGGCCGTTTGGCCAGCTCGTCCCGCAGCATGGCCCACATGGGGGTGATGCCGGAACCGGCGCTGAGCAGCAGCGGCCGCTCGCAGGGCAAAGCGGTCAGGTGGAAATCGCCGAAGGGGCCGTCTACCCGGATCTCGTCCCCCACTTGCAGGCTCTGGTGCAGATGGTGAGAGACCAGCCCCACATCCTTGATGGTGACCTGCCAGAAAGGATCCTGCGGGCTGGAGGAGAGGGTGTAGGCGCGGCAGTGGGGCTGGCCGTCAATCATCGTGTGCAGAGTGACGCACTGGCCAGCCAGCACGGAGGGCAGGTCGCCAGCCAGGGGTTCAAATTGCCAGCTCGCCACGTCGTGGGTCTCTGCCCGGCGGGCTATACAGCGCAGGCTCAAAGAGGTGGAGGTCATCGCAAGGCTCCTCTTGCTCGGAAATAGCGTTGAAAAAAGGCGAGCCATCAGGCTCGCCAAAGGCTTACAACATGCTGAGCGTGTAAGGCTGTATCTTTGCTCAGGCCGCCAGGATCTCGGCGAGATCCGCGTCTGCCGTGGTGGTTCCTTTCAGGCCGAACTGCTCCTCCAGCACCTTGAGCAGGGCCGGGGTGAGGAAGGCCGGGGCGGTCGGGCCGGTGCGGATGTCCTTCACACCGAGCGCCAGCAGGGTGAGCAAAATGACGATGGCTTTTTGCTCGAACCAGGAGAGCACCAGGGTCAGGGGCAGATCGTTGACGCCGCACTCGAACGCGTCGGCGAGCGCCAGCGCCAGCTGGATGGCGGAGTAGGCATCGTTGCACTGACCCACGTCCAGCAGACGGGGAATGCCGCCGATGTCGCCGAAGTCGAGCTTGTTGAACTTGTACTTGCCGCAGCCCAGGGTCAGCAGCAGGCTGTCCTGCGGGATCGCCTTGGCAAACTCGGTGTAGTAGGCGCGCTCGGCACGGTCACCGTCACATCCCCCCACCAGGAAGAAGTGGCTGATTTCGCCAGCCTTGACCTTGTCGATCACCGCAGGAGCGGCCTGCATCAGGGCGTTGCGGGCAAAACCGATGGTGATGAAGTGCTCGAGCTCAACGTGCTTGAAGCCTTCCAGCGCTTGCGCCTTGGCGATAACGGCGGAGAAATCTTCCCCTTCCAGGTGGGTCACACCGGGCCAGCCGACGATAGAGCGGGTGAAGATGCGATCCGAGTAGTTGCCCACGTTCGGGTCGATGATGCAGTTGGAGGTCATCACCACGGCGCCCGGGAAGTTGGCAAACTCCTTCTGCTGGTTCTGCCAGGCGGAGCCGTAGTTGCCCACCAGGTGCGGGTACTGCTTGAAGAAGGGGTAGGCCAGGGCCGGCAGCATCTCGCCGTGGGTGTAGACCTTGATGCCGGTGCCCCTGGTCTGCTCCAGGATGAGCTTGAGATCCACCATGTCGTGGCCGGAGACCAGGATGCACTTGCCCGGTACCGGAGTGACGCGTACCTGGGTCGGCTCGGGGTGGCCGAAGGCGGTGGTTTCACCGAGATCCAGCATCTCCATGATCTTGAAGTTCAGCAGGCCAATATCCATGGCGCACTTGAACAGGAGATCCAGATCGCAGGGATCCGTGCCGAGCCAGCTCATGATGCGATGGAATTCGGCGGCGACCCCGGCATCCTGCTGATCCAGCACCCGGGCGTGTTCCATGTAGGCGGCGGCGCCCTTGAGGCCGTAGAGGCAGAGCAGGCGCAGCCCCATGATGTCTTCGTTGACCTCGTTCTTGCCCCGGTTGACCGCGGTCTGCGGCGCCTGGGCAAGCTGGGCCAGCAGATCGGCACCCGGTTCGAAGCTGGCCGCGGCGGGCAGCGTGTCGGCCTGCACCGCCAGCGGTGCCAGCTTGGCGGCCAGTTGCTGGCGATAGGCCAGCGCCTGGTTGACGTAGGCGACGATGCGAGCGGAGTCGAAGTTGACGTTGGTGAGGGTGGCAAAGAACGCCTTGGGCACGAAAGCGTCTATTTCGCTGTCGACGATGCCGTGCTCGCGGGCCGCCAGGGCCCAGGCGCTGAGCCCTTGCAGGGTATAGATCAGCACATCCTGCAGATCGGAAGTTTCAGCCGTCTTGCCGCACATGCCTTGTGCATAGGCGCAGCCGTTGCCTGCCGGGGTACGAATAGTCTGTTCACATTGCACACAAAACATCATGTCTCTCCTAATTGGACATTTCAGTTATCTGTTTTGTGGCGATTCTATTCCGCTCCTGGAAAACTTAATAGGCATTCAATTTACCAATTAACATTTCATTGATGCAGATCAAATAGAAAAAAGCCGCCCAAATCGGGCGGCAAGCGGGTGGGAAATCAAGGAGAGACAACTCGGGTTTGCAACAACAGGGGCAATGATACGGGCCGGGGCATGGGCAGCCGGCCCCAGGTTCATCAGGCCAGATAGGCGCGCAGCATCCAGACCAGTTTCTCCTGCTGCTGCACATAGTCGGAGAGGATGGACGCAGTCCCTTCATCACCGGCATCGGCGGCCTGACCCAGGATGCGGCGCTGGGCAACCAGCAGTTCGCGGAAGCTCGCCAGCAGGGATTCCACGCAGGCACGACCGTCATGCAACCCCTTCTGCTCGGGGATGGCGGACACCTGGATGTAGTCGCTGAAGCTGTGCAGGGGCACCCCATCCAGGGTCAGAATGCGTTCGGCCAGGGCATCGACTTTCAGCAGCAGGTCGTTGTAGATCTCTTCGAATTTCAGGTGCAGCTCGAAGAACTGGTTGCCGCGGATGTTCCAGTGGAAGCCACGGACGTTCATGTAGAGGATCTGGTAGCTGGCCAGCAGCTTGTTGAGCTCGGCGGCCAGGGCTTGTGATTGAACGGTATCAAGACCAATGGGGCTCTTCATGATTCACCTCCAGGTGGTAAGCATTATCGGGAACGGAGTCAGCTTATCCAGAAGCAGACTCAAAGGACAATCGTCAGTGCCTTGCCGATCCATAGCCAATGGCTATCGTCGGCAAAAAAATGCACCGGCTTTCATTGCTCAAGCCGTTCGATATAGAGGATCACCTCGCCGAGATGAATACCGAACTTGCTGATCTTCGCGCGGTTGATCAGGCGGTCGTCGTCCAGCAGATACATCCAGTCATCAAAGCTCACCCTCACCACGCTCTCATCCGGCAGAGCCAGATCGAGTTGATAACGCCAATTGAGGGCAAAGCCCGCTGTCTTGCCTACCGCCTCCCCCACCACGTCTGAAGCCGTGCCGCGCCAGTGGCCATCCGCCCCCTTGCTCAAGAACCAGGTGCGGGTCTGCCGACGGCCATCATCAAAGTAGAACTGCTCGAACAGCTCCCCCTTGCCCTCTCGCCAGTGCCCCTGCATCTCGACCCGAAAGCGACTGGTCACTTCGCCGCTGCGGTCCGTCACCAGGCCATGGGCCACCAGCTTGCCATTGAAGAAACGGGCGAGATCCCAGCCCGGCCGGGAGCCGCGATAATCGTCAAGACCCGCGCCGCAACCAGAAAGCCACAGCAGGGGCAGCAACCAGGCAAGACGCCACCAGGAAGAGAACTTCATGGAATACTCCATCAGGATTGGCCGCGCAGGCGGCGGGTCAGAGCGGGATCCCGGCTGTCGTCAGTCAGCCAGATAGCAAGAAACGCGGGGGCGAAGGCGGGATCATCAAGAGAGCCAAGGAGGCGATCTCGCAACCAGAAGTGGCCCGAGCCTTGCTCGTCCACATAAAAAACCAGCTTGTCGCCGGGGGCGACATCCGGCCAGAGCGTGGCCAGTCGAGCCAGCCAGCGTTGGCGCTCACTCTCGCTGCCAAGGCCGAGCCGCTGCCACTCGGCGGCGGTCGCCTCCAGCAAATCCTGGCGCTCGATGGCCCTCGCGTAGGTAATGCTGAGGGCCTGCGGGTAGCGCCCCGGCTGATAGCGACCGCTCTCGCTGTAGAGGGTGGCGTCATAGAGCTTGAACCAGAGCCAGCGCATCTCCCCCTGTCCCACGGTGCGCAGCCCCTGCCAGGGGGAGGCAACGCTCTGGGCGGTCGCAAACAGTGGCAGGCTCAAGGCCGCCAGCAGCAGGCTAGTTCCACCCCATGTGCCAACGGGCGGGATCCTCCAGTTCATGCCAGTCCATCTCCTGTTCCTGCAGGGTGTTGATATCCTGCATCACCACGCTCGCCAGATGCCCCTGGGCATCGCGCTGGCAGGCCACCACCAGGTAGAAACGCTCGGCCAGCTCGCACTGGCCATCCCTGGTCCACTTGGAAAACAACAAGGTGTCGGTCGAAAAGGTGTTCATCTCGTCTCACCCTCCAGCTTGACCGTTACCCACAGGAGTACGGGTAACCACCACATCCAGATCACCGCCAGCAGCACTGCGCTTGTCCAGATGCCCCAGGGTAAGTTTACTGCCCCCATGGCGGCCCCCGCCATATAGGAGGAGGCACCCCCCACCATGCCGAACAGCCCCTGTTGCCAGCGCGGCAAGGGGCGAAGCCAGCGAAGGCCGTGGGAGAGGGTCAGGGCGAAACCGCACCAGAGCAGCAACAGCCAGAGCGGAAAACCGGACGGAAAGTGAAACAGGCCGAGGCGCCAGAGCAGGATGTCGAGCAGGCAGCCTGCCAGGGCGACCGGGATGAGGCGCCAGTCCTGCCCACGGCGGGGGGAGAAGATGAAATGGAGCAGCAGCATCCCGAGCAGCGGGCCCGGTTGCTGCCATGTCACCGCCAGCAACCAGTAGAGGTTGAACCCCAGCAGGTGGGCCCACTGCCACATGATCAGCGACCGCTTGCCGGCAAGTCCCCGGACCAGCCATGGGGCCCCGGCTTGGCAGCCTCCAGTTGCACCAGGCTGATGGCCCGCTCCCAGAATCCCCCTTCACAGTAGGCGAAGTAGAAGTGCCAGAGCCGGATGAAATCCTGGCTGTAACCGAGCTTGGGCAGCTCCGGGGCCAGCGTCAGGAAGCGTTCGCACCAGTGGGCCAGGGTACGGGCATAGTGGTGGCCGTGATCGTGCAGCCGTACCAGCTGCATGTCGGTCTCCCGCGCCAGCAGACCCGCCATCTGGGAGACGCAGGGCAGGCAGCCTCCCGGGAAGATGTAGCGCTGGATGAAGTCCACCCCGCGCAGATACTGGGCGTGGCGCTGATCGGCGATGGTGATGGCCTGGATCAGCAGGCGTCCGCCGGGCTTGAGCAGGCGCGACAACTGGCGGAAATAGTCGGGCAGGAAGGCGTGCCCCACCGCCTCGATCATCTCGATGGAGACCAGCTTGTCATAGCGTCCCTCCAGCTTGCGGTAATCCTCCAGCAGCAAGGTGATGCGATCCCCCAGCCCCTCCCGCTCGATCCACGCCTTGGCATAGTCGTGCTGGGCCCGGGAGATGGTAGTGGTGGTGACCCGGCAGCCGTAGTGACGGGCCGCATAGACGGCGAGACCGCCCCAGCCGGTGCCTATCTCCAGCAGGTGGTCGTCCGGCCCAAGCTCAAGCCGCTCACAGATGGTGCGCAGCTTGGCCTGCTGCCCCTCCTCCAGGGTGGCATCCGGGTGGGGATAGATGGCGCTCGAATACTGCATGTGATCGTCGAGAAAGCCCTGATAGAGGGTGTTGCCAAGGTCATAGTGGGCGGCGATGTTGGCGCGCGAACCGGTCAGGGTATTGCGATTGAACCAGTGGCGCACCTTGTTGAACGGGAAGCTGAGCCAGCCGAGGCGCCGTTCCAGGGCGTCGAGCAGCTGCAGATTGCGGGCCAGCAAGCGCACCAGTGCCACCGGCTCCGGGCTGGTCCAGAGACCCTCCACCCAGGTCTCTCCTGCGGCGATGCTGCCCCCCAGCAGCAGGCGGCGATAAAACGCCGGATCCTGCACCACCAGCTCGGCATGCAGGTCGCTGCCCGCCTTGCCGAAACGGTGGCACTCGCTGCCGTCGTGGAGCACCAGCTGGCCCTGCTCAAGGCGCGCCAGCAATTTGAGCAGCAGTTGCTTGGCCCCCTTGTCGATGAAAGAGGCAGAGAGGGTTGATTGAGCAAGTTCCATTAGCGGCTCTCCGAATGGGTCAAGAGTGGGGTCGTTCGGTTGGGATGAACCCGCACCATGGGCTGCTGACAACACCAGGAAGCGGAGTTAAACGGGTGTGTCAGCGTCACGGGCGGCTCTCCGGATGGGTGAAGACGGGGGTGCGTTTGATAAAAAGGCGCAGGGCCTGCCAGTAGATCCCGAGCAGCACCTTCAGGGTCATCCAGGGCCAGCGAGCCAGCAGCGCCGCCAGCCCCTTGCGCGACAGCGGCACGCGGCGCAGGGCCAGGGTGGCGTCAAACAGCTTGCTCTCACCGGATACGGGGTGGCTCTCGATATGGATCAGCGCCTCCTCTTTCGGCGCCCGGATGCGCCAGTGGTAGCGCATCCCCAGTCCCATGAAGGGGGAGACATGAAAATCCTTGTCATGGGGGGAGAGCGCCGCCAGATCCAGCAGGTAGTAGTGGCGCTCGTTCCAGGGGGTATTGGAGACCTCCGCCAGCAGGTAGCGGGTCTCCCCCGCCCGATCGCAGAAATAGAAATTGACCGGGCTGAAATAAAACCCGAGGCAGCGCACGTTGCCAAGGAGCAGCACCCGCCCGCCGGGCTCCGCATCCCCCCCAAGGGCCGCCACCTTGTCCCAGACCGCCTGCTTGAGGGGCCCTTCGCTGCCCCGCAGATAGTCCTCGCGGCGAAACGAGAGCAGTCCGGCCCGCTCCACAGCAAACCAGCGCCCCTGCTCAAGCCCGGGCAGTTCGTCCAGATCCAGCCCCAGCATGAAGAGGCTGTATGAAAAAGCGTGGACCCTGGGGGCGAAGCGGCGATGGCGCACCGAGCCTTGCCAGATGGCGCTGATCCCCTCCCCCATTCCCTCGTCCCCCTGCGTCAAGGCCGCGGCGCCGCTCATAGCTCGGCCCCGAAGCGTCTGGCCACGTCCAGGGCGCTGCGCACCCCGTCCTCGTGAAAACCGTTGTACCAGTAAGCCCCGCAGAAGTGGGTATGCTGATGGCCACAGATCTCGCCCCGTCGCTGCTGGGCGGCGATGGAGCCCTGATTGAATACCGGATGATGATAGACGAAACGGCGCAACACCTTGCTCTCGTCCACCCGTCCACGGGGATTGAGGCTGACGCAGAAGGGCGCGGAGGAGCTTACCCCCTGCAGGATGTTCATGTTGTAGCTCACCAGGGGGCGCGCCCCGTCATCCTCACCGAGCTGGTAGTTCCAGCTCGCCCACGCCTTGCGGCGCATCGGCAGACAAGAGGCGTCGGTGTGCAGCCAGACGTCGTTGGCCTGATAGGGCATGTTCCCGAGGATGGCCCTCTCTGCGTCGCTCGCATCCGCCAGCAGGGCCAGGGCCTGATCGCTGTGACAGGCGAAGATCACCTCGTCAAAATGGGCCTCCTGCCCCTGGCTGGTGACCACGACGCCATCCGCCACCCGGCGCACCGCCTCCACCGGGGTAGCGAGGCGGATGCGCGACTGCCAGCCCGCCGTGAGCGGCCCTATGTACTCTCGCGAGCCACCCGGGATCACATACCACTGGGGCCGGTTCGCCACCTCCAGCAGCCCGTGGTTGGCGAAAAACCGCAGGAAGAAGCTCAAGGGGAAGGCACGCATGTCCGCCAGGGTGGAGGACCAGATGGCCGCTCCCATGGGCAGGATGTAGTGGCGGGCGAAATAGTCGCTGAATTTCCCCGCCTGCAGGAAGTCCCCCAGGGTCAGCTCGGGGGTCAGCTCCCGCTGGCGATGCGCGGCCAGCCAGGCCCGCGCCTCCCGGTTGAAGCGCAGGATCTCGGCGACGAAGCGATAGAAGCGCGGGCTCAGCAGATTGCGGCGCCGGGCGAACAGGGTATCGAGGTTGTGACCGTTGTACTCCATCCCCTCGGGACTCTTGACCGAGAAGCTCATCTCGGCGGGTTGGCGCCCCACCCCGATGCGCTCCAGCAATTTGAGGAAGTTGGGATAGGTGCGGTCATTGAAGACGATGAAGCCGGTGTCGATGGCATAGTGGCGCCCAGCCTGTTCCACCTCCACGGTGGCGGTGTGGCCTCCCAGGGTCGGCGCCGCCTCGAACAGGGTGATGTCGTGCCGCTTGTGGAGCAGAAAACCGGCGGTGAGACCGGAGATACCGGAGCCGACGATGGCGATCTTTTTCTTCATGAAGGGCGTCCTTTCGAAACGAGTGTGCGGCCAAGGCGCAGCCAGAGCCCTGTCGGCAGGGCGCCGAGCAGGCGCAGCAGCCAGATGAAGCGACGGGGAAAGTGGATCTGGTGGCGACCGGCGGCAAGCCCCGTCATGATGGCGCGGGAAGCCTCTTCCACCGTCACCAGGCAGGGCATGGGAAAATCATTCTTGTCGGTGAGCGGCGTCTGCACGAAGCCCGGGCGGATCAGGGTCACCCCGATGCCCTTGCTGGCCAGATCCAGGCGCAACGTATCCGCCAGATAATCGAGGGCCGCCTTGGAGGCGCCATAGGCCTCCGCCCGTGGCAGGGGCAGCCAGCTCACCGAGGAGCTGACGATGGCAAGCCGTCCACCCGCCCCCAGCCGCGGCAGCAAGGCAGCCAGGGCGTTGCCGGTGGCTATGAGGTTGGTCTCGATAACCCGGGCAAACAGGGCGCCGTCAAAGCCTTCTGCCGGATCCATGTATTCACAGTTGCCCGCATTGAGGATGAGCAGGTCGAGGACGGGCAGGCTCGCGGCCACCCCGGCCATGGCGGCGCTGTCACGCGCATCGAATCGCAAAGGAATGATCCCCAGGTCGGCCAGTGCCTGCAAGCGCACCTCGTCCCGGCCACAACCCCACACCTGCCAGCCGGCGCGCCGATAATCCAGCGCCAGCTGGCGGCCGATGCCCGAGGTGGCCCCGGTGATCAGCACCCGGCCGCTCATGTCCCCAGCCTCCCCTTGATGGCCCGTACCACGGGCCCCAGCAGCGGCAACTGCTCGTAGAGCATGGCCCCGAGATCGAAGTAGTCCCGGTGCAGGCACACCTTGCCCCAGGAGTCGAACGTCAGCCGGGTGGCCCCCTCCACCCTGACAGCCCGGCCACCGGCAATCCTGGGGTGGGAGAAGGTCATGACCCAGGCGAGCCAGGCTTCGTTGCCCGACTGCTGCTGACTCGTTATCTCGAAACTGCACTGGGCAAGGCGCTCATAAAGGGAGGAAAAGTAGCGGGTGAGCGCGGCCAGCCCCTCTATCCGGTGCGCAGGATCGATGAAGAGCACCTCATCGGCATAGACCTCCGGCAAGCGGTGCAACTGATGCTTGTCCAATTGCAGGTAGAGGATGACAAAGCGGGCCAGCGCGTCATTCATGCTAGTTTTTCTCCAGTTCGCGGAACATCTCGATGGCCCTCACCCGTGCAACGGCATGATCCACCATGGGGGCCGGATAATCCTGCCGCCCCTTGAGCCGCAACCAGTCGTGGGGCTCGTGGAGATAGGCAGCAGGCACATCCGCCAGCTCAGTGACCCAGGTACGAATGAACTCCCCTTGTGGATCAAATCGTTGCCCCTGGGTGGTGGGGTTGAAGACCCGGAAATAGGGCGCCGCATCGGCCCCGGTCCCCGCCGCCCACTGCCAGCCGCCATTGTTGGCCGCCAGATCCCCGTCGATGAGCCGACTCATGAAGTAGTCCTCCCCAAGCCGCCAGTGGATATGGAGATCCTTGGTGAGGAAGCTCGCCACTATCATCCGCAGCCGGTTGTGCATCCAGCCGGTGGCGTTGAGGCAACGCATGGCCGCATCGACCACGGGGTAGCCGGTGCGCCCCTCGCACCAGGCGGCGAAGGCATCCGGATCCCAGCTCCACGGCAGGGCCGCCGTCTCCGGCTTGAAGGGGCGGTTCATGGAGAGGCTCGGGATCAGCACCAGCAAGTGGCGGTAGAACTCGCGCCAGATGAGCTCGTTGAGCCAGACGAAACCGGGTTGGGCCTTCGACTGGGGCCGGTAGCCGAGACGCTGCTGCAGCGCCCCCACGCACTGGCGGGCACTGATGATGCCCGCCGCCAGATAGGGGGAGAGCACGGAGGTGCCCGCCAGCGCCGGAAAGTCCCGGGTCTCGCCGTAATCGAGCACCTCCTGATCCAGAAAAGCGTGCAACCGGCGGCTCGCCTCGGCCTCCCCCACCGGCCAGCGGGTGTCCGGCGTCAGATCCCCCAGCCCGTCGTCCACCCACTCCCGCTCGGCCAGGGGCAGCCACGGCAACGGCTCGCTGCGCGGTGCGGGGGCACGGTGAATGACGAAGCCATCCTCCTCGAGAGCCTTGAGCCAGGCGCGGCTGAAGGGGGTGAAGACCTTGAACATCTCCCCCGACCCGGTCAGCACCCGACCGGGCGGCAGCACGCAGCAGCCGTTGAACCAGTGGCTGGTCAGGCCCTGCTCCCCCAGCGCGGCGCTGACAGCGTGGTCGCGGCGCAGCTCGTCAATCTCGATGGCCTGGTTGGCGTAGAGCTGGCTCACCCCGAACTCCCGGCAGAGCGCCGTCAGCGCCGTCGGCACCTCGGCAAAGGTCTCGACCCGCAGCAGATGAAGCGGAATGCCGAGGGCCGCCAGCTCGCGGCCCATGGCATCCACCTGTGCCAGCATGAAGCGCTGGCGGACCGGGGCCAGCTTGTGCGCCTGCCACTGGGTCGGCGAGACGATGAAGAGTGCGGCGACCGGTTCATCTCCGGCGCAGGCGTGGCGCAGGGCCGGGTTGTCGGCCAGACGCAGATCGTTGCGAAACCAGACCAGCCTCATGACGGTGTTCTCCCGCCCTTGCCCTTCGCCTTGGCAGTGCGGGGCGTCGCACTGACCTCTGCCAGGGTGGCGTGCCAGTTGCGGGCACGCCGCCACGGCTCATCGTAGAGGCGTCCCAGCTCGCCAAAGAAGCGGGTACCCGCAGGCCATTCGGCGGCCTGGTCCTGCTTGCCGAGCCCGGCCCCCAGCAGGATCAGCCAGGGGGGTGTGGCGCGCCCCTCCAGCAGGGTGGCATGGCGGGGCTCCACCGCCCCCAGCAGTTGCACCTCATATCCCTGACCGATGAGCTCATACGCAGCCCAGACCAGATCCAGCGGCCCCACCTGCCCCCAGCTTGCCAGGGTGACGGGGACGCCCTTCTCCTGCTCGATGAGGTGGCGGGCGAAGCGGGTATGCAACCAGCCGAGCCACACCTGTTGCAGCAGCTCGCCATCGGGGCGCTCGCGCCACAGCCCCAGCAGCCGCTCCACCAGGGGCTGCAGCACCCGGCTGCGCACCAGCTCGAAGGGGTAGCTCGCCAGCAGATCGCCAAGCTCGGCCTCCGCCTTGCGCTGGTTGAAGGCGAGCAGCGCCTGGCTGAACTGCTCCAGGGTCTGCTGCCAGTGATCGCTCACTGGCGCACTCTGGGGCTCGCTCAACAGCCCCTTCACCTGACCTATGCTCACCCCACGCTCCAGCCAGCTCAGGATCTCGCCTATCTGGCGGATATCCTGCTCGCTGTAGAGGCGATGGCCCTTCTCGGTTCGGGCCGGTTGCACCAGCCCGTAGCGGCGCTGCCAGGCGCGCAGGGTGACGGCGTTGACGCCGGTGAGGCGGGAGACCTCGCGAATGGGGTAGACGCCCTCGTCGGGGAGAGGCGCGGCGGCTTGTGATTCATCAGACATGAGAGAGTCCATCAGACGTTGGAAAGAGGCCCCGAACATCCACCGGGGCCTGCACAGGGGGTTCAGAGCCCGTAGCGCAGCTTGAGCGTGTCGGGATGAAGGTCGAGGTAGGCCTGATCGGCCAAATCCAGCCACACCTTCACAGCCCGTAACGCAATTTCAGCGTGTCGGGATGGGGATTGAGGTACACCTGCTCGGCGAGATAGGGGTTCGGGTACTCGCGCAGGTAGTGGCGGATCAGGGTAAGGGGCACCAGCAATGGGAAGACCCCGGTGCGGTACTTGTCGATGGTGTCGCACAGCTCCTGCTTCTGGGCCGGGGTCAGCACCCGCTTGAAGTAGCCCTGCAGGTGCATCAGCACATTGGTGTGGCTGCGGCGGTTGGCGCGAAGAGTCAGCGCAGCCATCAACCCCTGGATGTAGCTGTCGGCCACCTCCTGCAGGTTGGCCTTGCCAAGGTTGGCGAGCAGGCGCCCCAGCGCCCGGTAGTGGGTGGTGGCGTGGGAGAGCACCAGGTACTTGTAGCGTGAATGGAAGCGGATCAGGGCTGAGGCGGTGATCCCCCGGGCGCAGAGCTGCTGCCAGTCGTGGTAGGCGAAGACCCGCAGCACGAAGTTCTCCCGCAGGATGGGGTCGCACAGGCGGCCATCTTCCTCCACCGGCAGCAGGGGGTTGGCCTCCATCAGCGCCTTGGCGAAGAGGCCGACCCCCTCCTTGGCGCTGCCCTCGTTGTTGGCGCCATAGATACGCACCCGCTCCATGCCGCAGCTGGGGGACTTGGCGCAGAGGATGTAGCCGGAGAGGAAGTCGAGCTGGCGTGCCTTCTGCTCGCTGAAGGCAATCAGCTTGTCGGTGACGTCGAAGCTGCCGTTGCTTGCCTCGGCCCGCACCTCGCCCTGGCGCTTCACCAGCCGGATGGCGGCGCGGGGTGCGCCCAGGCCAATGGCCATCTCGGGGCAGATGGGGTGATAGTCGAAATGGGCACCCAGATCCCGTTCGCAGAAACTGGATCGTTTGTGGCCCCCGTCGAAGCGCACTTCCTGGCCGAGCAGACAGGCACTGATACCGACCTTGATCTTGTACATGATGAAGCCCCTTGTATAAGCCTTGAGTAAGTTATAGCAGTTATACAAAAAATTGGAAGCTGTATAACTATTGCGAACTGATACGGCCAGGGGGCGGCGGGCGGATCAGCCCCCATAAAAAAAACCCATGACCGAAGTCATGGGTAAAGGTGAAGACCCTGCAGGAAGGACGATCAGAAGCTGTATTTCACACCCAGGCTGGAGATGGAGCCTTTTTGCAGATCCCAGTTGCGATAGGTGTAGTCGGCGGTGAGGGCCAGGTTCTGGGTCAGCTTGTACGCCGCCCCCGCCTTGAAGTCGTGCATGTCGTCGGTCATGTTGGCGTAGCGATAGCCGGTGGAGAGCTCGACGGCACCGATGTCGTAGCGCAGGCCCACTTCTCCGTAGAGGCTGCCGCTCTTCTTGCGGGCCAGGGTATCCCAACCGGAGTGGTTCACGTCGGAGGCCAGCTCCCGTTCCAGGCTGTAGCCCATCAGGCCGGTTTCACCGTAGAGGTTCAGGCCGGTGCTGAGGGGGGTGTAGACACCCATCCCCAGGCTGGAGATGGCCATGCTGTCGTTGCCGCTGCTGCGGGAGGTGTATTCGCTGCCGATCCGGCCATAGACATTGCTGGTGAAGCTCTTGGAGAGATCCAGGCTCAGGCCGCCGAAGTCGCGGTTCTCTCCATCCTTGCCACCGATGTAGTCAGACTTGGTGTGGGCCCAGGTGGCAGAGCCCTTGGCATAGCTGAAGGCATCTTGCGCCAGGACGGAGGTGGAAGAGAGACCGGCCAGAACCAGAACAGACAGTGCGATCTTTTGCATTTTGTTGACTCCATGGGTTGAGTTAGGCGGACCTAACTGGAATGGAGCCATTGTGACGGGCAAAGGGGGCAACGCCGAGGAGCAAGCTGTTGCCAAACCATGTCAGATGTAAGCGGATATTGCTGGCAGTTACCGGTGCAACACTCTGCGGGGGAGCGAGGGCTCCCCCGCCGTCATCCTAGCGGAACTCCACCTCGTCGATCTGCACCCGCACCAGCGGCTTGCCGGTGAGGCCGGCGGGTCGTGCCAGCTCGATGGCCCGGGAGGCGCGCGCTTCCCCCTTGCGCAGGTAGGAGTCAGGCAGGCGGTTCTCCCCGACCCAGAAGCGCACGGGCTCGCTCGAGAGCTGCACCCCGTCGGCGCTGAACAGGGTCAGGCTGCCGTTGACGCGCACCACGTTGCGACTGCCGGTGTTGCTCACCACGAACTGCAGGCTGAGG
Organism: Aeromonas sp. s1(2024); assembly: GCF_040908005.1. Lineage (NCBI taxonomy): Bacteria > Pseudomonadati > Pseudomonadota > Gammaproteobacteria > Aeromonadales > Aeromonadaceae > Aeromonas > Aeromonas sp. s1(2024). The sequence goes on from NZ_JBFOCW010000057.1 coordinate 55,197, forward strand.
GGATCGTCCCCCGCCACCTGGTCCAGCTTCACCGTGATGCCGTCCCGGGTCGCCTGGGAGAGCAAGTCGGGATGGGCCATGGCCTGCTCGGTCAGCACCGGGGCCGCGACACTCGCCGTCACTGCCTGACCGGCTACCGTGGCTGCCGGCTTGACCAGCAGGTATTCCCAGGTGAAATCGTCATTGAGTTGCACCTGGCGACCATCCGGCAAGGTGATCTGGTGCAGGGGAGCCGCCTCGGCCAGCAGAGGGCACAGACAGAGGGCGACCAGCAGTCGGGAGAGGGGTTTCATGGGCAGGCACTCGATAAAGGATGCGAAGGGGGCAGTATAAAGAGTCGTGCCCTCCTTGCCTATGACCCCCCTCACGTTACGCCCCGGCTCAGATGACCAGGGGGTGGGGATCCTCCAGCGTGGCCTGATCCAGGGTCACCAGATCGAACTGGGCACTCCTGAGGGCCTTCTGGATGGTGGGCTGCATGTCGAACACCAGGGCCCGCAGCCGTTCGGGCACCCGGATCCTCGCAAGGGTGGTGACCCTGTCACCCAGGGTATGGAAGAAGACCTGGGCGCCCCCCAGCCCCATGTCCACCAGCATCTGCTCGGCCATGTCGACCATCCGCAGGTGCCGCCTGTCCAGGGAAGTCATATCGACAAACCGCCGGCTCAGGCAGGCCTCCCCCACGTCTCCCCAGAGCGCCAGTTGCCGCTGGTGAAAGCCGTAGCGAAAATCCCGGTTGGTCATCCCCTGCTCGGCAAAGATCCAGAGGGTGTTGGCGGGCAGGCTGTGGAATCGGCGCAGGTACTCCCGCTTCTCCTCCACCGAGGCCGACATCAGCAGCGGCGGGCCCTCTTCATGTTCGAGCTGCTGGCAGAGGTAGCGCACCGGGTCGGTCACCTCGGCGAGGTGGCCCAGGTGGGCGCTGAAGATCATCTCGTCGGTCTTGAGCACCTGATGGGGGATGCCGTAGTGCCGGCAGTAGCGCTGTGCCCTGGCCACCGACTGGCGGCTGAGGGTGGGGTTGTCCAGGGTGATGGCGCGAAATCGCACCCCGCTGGCCCGGCACAGATCCATGCTGTAGCAGGATTCCAGTCGGCCGGAGAAGGAGACAAGCAGTTCGCTGTAACCGGCCAGGGTGTTGATGAGCCTCTGTTCCCTGGCTTGAAAGGTCTGATCGTATCCCCGATTCAGCGCAACGACATTGGCATCCATAACAACAACTCCGGATGATGAACTGGATACCATTTTGCCCGCCCCAAGCTGAATATACACTTAAAGAGCATGGATAAAGATGTACATTATTTGCCCTGAATCAAGGTTTTGCCCACTTTTTTCGCTGCGAAGCGAAACTGGCTCCCCTCAGGCAGGCAGCAGCCCCTTGGCGATCAGGTGCGCCCGGCACTGAGCCGGATCGGTGAAGATCAGCCCCCGCAGACCGAGCGCCTCGGCCGCCGCCACGTTGGCCGGGCTGTCGTCGATAAAGAGGCACTCCCCAGCCTTGAGGTCGAACGACACCAGCAGATAGCGGTAGATGTCGGGCTCGGGTTTGAGCATCCGCACCCGGGCCGACACCACCTTGCCGCTGAAGAAGCGCCAGAAGGACTGATGCTGCTCCAGCCAATCGATGCTGGCGTGCCCCATGTTGGAGAGGGCATAGAGGGGGTGGCCTGCACCGTGCAATTCTTCGATGAGCGCCACCATGGCGGGATCCGGCACAAGGGAGGACGGCACCGCCTGCAAGATGGCCAGATTCTCCGCCATCGACAGGCCGGTGCGCCCCTGCGCCTGACGGGCCATCGTGTGCAGGGAGAGGGTCCCCCTGTCCACCTCCAGCCAGTCCGGGTGGTTGAACAGCAGCTCTGCGATCGCAGTCGCCCCCTCGGGTCCGCGCACCCCACTCACTATGGCCACCGGATCCCAGCGCACCACCACCCTGCCCAGATCGAAGATCACCGCCATCGTCTCGTCCCCTCTATGTGTTGTTGCCACGGATGTGGTCACGGCGGTTGCCATAAACAGGGACCGGAACGACGCTCACTCTCCCTCGGCAACCCGAGCCACCACCCTGCCCCGTTCAACGCCCCCGGGCAAGTTTTACTTGCATCGCACCGCCAAATCCCTTAATGGTTATGGCGTTACATTCAGGACACGCCCATGAACACACCATTCTTCTTTGTTTTCTCGTTTACCCGGCCCACATGAGGGAAGGCCCGTCGTCACGTGAACCATTCGCGTAAACAGAAACCAAAGACGAATCGAGCCTCCCCAGCGGAGGCTTTTTTTTGCACCACACACCACAGAATCACTGGATAGGGAACCACCATGGCAACGCTCGACGAGATCAGACACGACATCACCCAGTTGGATCAGGAGCTGCTCGCCCTGCTGGCCAAACGCAAGACCCTCAGCATCGAGGTCGCCCGCGCCAAGCAGGCCAATCCCCGTCCCATCCGTGACCACCAGCGCGAGCAGGACTTGCTGGTCGCCCTGATCCAGAAAGGGCGCGCCCTCGGACTGGATGCCCAGTACATCACCCGCATCTACCACACCATCATCGAAGACTCCGTGCTCTCCCAGCAGGCCTACCTGCAGAGCCTGCTCAACCCCCAGCAGCAGGAGCCCATGACCAGCGTTGCCTACCTGGGACCGCGCGGCTCCTACTCGAGCCTGGCCGCCCGCAAGTACCTGGCCCGCTACAAGGATCAGGTGATCGAGGTGAACTGTCAGAACTTCCGCGAGGTGCTGGACACCGTGGAGTCGGGCCGTGCCGCCTTCGGGGTGCTGCCCATCGAGAACACCAGCTCGGGCTCCATCAACGAGGTGTATGACGTGATGCAGCACACCACCCTCTCCATCGTGGGTGAGCTCACCTATCCCATCGAGCACTGCATCCTCACCGCCGTGCCCACTGAACTCTCTCGCATCAAGACCTTTTACGCCCATCCCCAGGTGTTCCAGCAGTGCTCCCATTACCTCAGCAAGCTGGAAGGGGCGCGCCACGAGATCTGCGACTCCTCCTCCAGCGCCATGATGAAGGTCAAGGAGCTGGCAAGCCCGGAAGCGGCGGCCATCGGCAGCGCCGCCGGCGGTGAGCTCTACGGCCTGGACGTGCTGGCCGAGCAGCTCGCCAACCAGAAGGAGAACTACAGCCGCTTCATCGTGGTGGCGCGCAAGCCCATAGACGTGGCGCCCCAGATCCCGGCCAAGACCACCCTCATCATGTCCACCTCCCAGAAGCCGGGCTCCCTGGTGGAGGCGCTGCTGGTGCTGCGCAGCCACGAGATCAACATGACCAAGCTGGAATCCCGTCCGGTGCAGGGCAACCCCTGGGAGGAGATGTTCTACCTGGATGTCTCCGCCAACCTGCAGACCCCGGCCATGCAGGCCGCCCTGCTGGAGCTGACCAAGATCACCCGCTACATCAAGGTGCTGGGCTGCTACCCGAGCGAAGACGTCAAGCCGACCGCCGTGCCGCCCGTCTTGATGGGAAGCTGATGGGAAGCGGATCCCGCCCCTGCCACACAAAGGCGAGCCCCGGCTCGCCTTTGTGCTCTCTGCGCCCTCCCCGTGAGACGCGGCCCAGTCCCGCCCTTCCCTTCCGGCGTTAAACCGCCCTCCACCCCCTTCCTCGTGGACCCGGGATCCTGGCGCGGCTGTCTTTCCACTCACCATCAGGCCATCTTCCTCCCGTTGCGGCCCCCTTTTGCCGCCTGCCGGGCCTTTCTATCGTTTGGCTTTATTTAACGACACGGTGATATCGTTAGATTTCCCTAAACAAAAAAGGCTGCCATTCCGGCGCACGGGCACCTCTTGTTCGATCTCAGCCCCCTTTTTCCTCGCCACAGGCCGGATCCCGCCCGGCCATCAAGTCCGTTTCTCCTGCAGAAGACCAGTTCCCCCCAAGACGCCAACCCCGGTTATCCTCTCCAGGCCCTATCCCGTCCAAGACGCCAACCCCGTTTATCCTCCCCAGGCCCTATGCCGTCCAAGGCACCAACCCGGTTATTCCCCGCAGATCCGAGCCCTTTCCCGACCAAACAAAAAGGCGAGCCTGCGCTCGCCTTTGTCTGTGCCGTGATGAACGCCCGGCTCATGCCGGCGCCCCCCGGACCCGCCCTAGAACTGGCCCGCCATCAGCTGATTCAGGTGATAGAGGTTGCGGGTGTCGAGCTCCAGCTCGGTGGCATAGGTGTTGCCACGGGGATAGGTCGCCACCACCCGGGCACCGCGCACCATGCCCGCCACCGACACATCCAGGGAGTTGGAGGTCTGGGTCAGGTCCTTGTAGCTGCTCTGGCCGCGCACCTGCTGGCCGTTGAGCTGCTCCGCCAGCTCCCGGTAGGCGTCCATCTTGGAGGCGCGGATCGCCTGCAACATCTTCTCGGACTGGGAGGGACCGGGCTGGATGTCGATCACCGCATACCCCACCGCCTTGAGCACCGGGAAGTCATCGGGCTTCTCGCCCACGTCATAGTTCACCACCCGGTTGCCACTGCACGCCGTCAGCAACATGGCCATCAGGCAACCCAACAAAATTTTCATCGCTGTTTCCCCGTTTTCCTGTTCACCACACCCGATGTTTCACGGATCAATGTCAGCCAGCCCGCTTCACGCTTCATGACGCGCCACCTCAAGGGGTCAGGTTGACCAGATGACCGGACGGGCTCTGGCCCCCCCGCATCAGGTAACCGCGATTGATGGAGGCCCGGCCAAAGGAGTTGCTGGCACCGGACAAATATTGTTTCGGGATCAGGCTCTGGGCCGTGGTCTCCACCATCTTGGTGCGCAGATCGATGATGCGGGCGTTGACCAGGATCCCCTGCTGATTGCGGCTGAAAGTGCCGGTCAGGATGCGGGAGATGGGCAGCCGGGACGAGAGATCCTTGTAGTTGCGGCTCATCACGAAGTCCCCCTGCGGGGTCACCTGGATGTTGCCCGTGGTCTTGAAGTCCACCACCACCTCACCGCGCCGGTTCAGCTCGTAGATGAAGCTCTCCTCGATCTGCTGTCCCATCCAGTTGGTGTCCTTCAGGGTGTCGAGATCGACAAAGGAGGCGACCGCAATGGGCTCGGTCAGGGTCGTGAGAGACTTGCGCTCCATCAGCTGATCCGTCATGCGGGCCACCAGCCAGTTGAGCTCCATCCCCTTCGCCGCCTGGCGGGGGTCTCCCAGCTCCCGATTGATGGGGTCGGCCGACCCGCAACCGACCAATGCCAGCGCCACCGCCAGCACCGTGATAACTCTCTTCATGGATACCTTTCCTGTATCTGCACCTGACCTGTTATCGGTCGCAACCGCCAACACTTGAGGCGGGAATGCGCGCAGGATCCTCGATGATCCCCAAGCAAAGGCGCGCACTGTGCCACCGGAGCCCGCCGTACGGGCTCCGGCCAGGGAAGAAGGCATGGTTCTTGCTTTTATTTGGTCACCCGCTCCGGTCCAGACCGGATCTGTGTCCAGGATCCCTGACCCGCCCCACCGGCGGCAGTGGGGTCGCCCACTCAAGGTGTTTGTTATGAAAGTTTCGCTGCTGTTCACCCTGCTGCTGGCCAGCCTGTCGGCCAGGGCCGAACTTATCGAGGCCCAGGGCAGTGCCGCCATTCTGGGGGGCGACGAGGTCTACGCCCGCGAGCAGGCGACCCGGGATGCCCTGCGCCAGGCGCTGCTGGCCAGCGGTGCCTCCGTCTCCAGCATCCAGCGCCTGGAAAACGGCAGCCTGCGCTCCGAGCAGATCCAGATCCGCTCAGGCGGCGACATCCGCCAGTACCGCCTCAAGCGCGAAGAGGTGCGCAACGGCCGCATGTACATCACCCTCGTGGCCGACATCCAGGCGGAGCGGCAGATCTGCCAGACCCAGCACTACGCCAAGGATTTGACGCTGGTGCGCCTGCGCATGCGCTACCCGGACCAGGCGAGCACCGGTGCCCTGGACGACATGCCCGCCGATCTCTCCCGCCGGCTGTTTGAAACCCTGGCGACGACGCCCCAGGTGGTCGCTCGCCAGTGGCTGGACGAGAACCTGCGCATCGACCCTCTCCATCTGCAACAGGGGGATCGCAGCGCCCTCGAGGAGATCAAGGCCCTGAGCCTGCGCACCGACAGCCAGTATCTGGTGCTCGGCAGCATCGACGACCTCTCCCTCGAGCCCCAGGGCAACGCCCTCACCAGCTGGTATGAGGATCCCGTGCGCAACTTCTCCATGCAGCTCTACCTGTTCGACGGCATCAACGGCAGCCTGCTCGGCCGCAAGGAGTACAAGGGCCGTGCCAACTGGACCTTCTCCAAGCGGGAACAGGTGGGCAGCAGCGGCGGCCAGTTCTGGCAGTCGAGCTTTGGCCAGGAGGTGGGCTACCAGTTGAAGGAGGCGGCCCAGGACATCGCCGCCGAACTCGCCTGTGCCCCCGTCACCGCCCGGATCGTGGCCCAGCACGAGCGCGGCCCCCATATCAACCTGGGCCGTCGCAACGGGGTCAAGCTCGGGGACCAGTTCCGGGTCCAGCACAGCGCCGACTTCGTCGACCCCTATGGCAAGTCCAGGGTGATGCGCAACCCCGCTGACGGTCTGTTCGAGGTGGTACAGGTGTTCGAGGATGGCGCCATCATCAGCAGTCAGAACAAATATTCGCCGTTCAATGTCCAAATCGGTGACCTGGCCGTATTGGAATAGGAATCAAGGGTTTAAAAGCACAATGCTTCTTGTATAATGCCCGCCACAAGGTTCCCGTAGCTCAGCAGGATAGAGCGGTCCCCTCCTAAGGGACAGGCCACTGGTTCGACTCCAGTCGGGAACGCCATACAAAACAAGGGGTTGGCATCGCAAGATGCCAACCCCTTGGTCGTTTTTGGCCTGGGGTACCACACGGGGTACCACAGTGCGCATTCCATAGCTAGAAACTAGAGAAGCAAATAAGTCTCATTTCAATTGATTTCAGATATATATTATCTCCATGAACCTACCCAAGGGACTGCTCTGTGCAGTCCCTTTTTCATTGGAGATTTCTCATGGCTCACCTGATCGATACGATGGCCTACACAGGTCAAACGCCCTGGCATGGCCTTGGCAATGTTTTACCCCCGCAACAATCTCTCGATATCTGACTACAGGCAGCCGGGATGAATTGGACCATCGAGCAGAGCGATGTGATGTTTAACGTCGCCTCCGATGCACTACATATCCGCCCCTACAGCGACAGCAAGGTACTTTATCGCTCCGATACCCTTGCCCCTCGGTCAGTGGTCTCAAGCCGCTACAACGTGGTACAGCCTCACGAGGTGCTGCACTTCTATCAAGACTTGGTGGAAGCCGGTGGCTTTGAGCTGGAAACAGCAGGCTCGCTCAAAGGTGGCTGCAAGCTCTGGGCACTGGCTAAAACCGGTCAGGACCTAAAACTCAAAGGCAATGACTTGGTAAAGTCCTATCTGCTGCTGGCGACCAGCTGCGACGGCACGCTCTGCACCACGGCGCAGTTCACCTCGCTGCGAGTAGTCTGCAACAACACCCTGCAGATGGCACTGCGCAGCGCTACCGGAGCCATCAAGGTGCCCCACTCCACTCAGTTCGATGCGGCGACCGTCAAAGAGTCGCTCGGGCTGGGGCTCTCCCATTGGGATGAGTTCAAGGCACAGACCAAGGCGCTGGCACAGCGGCCCGTCGCCCCCGAAGAGGCGCTGCGCTTTTTCAGCGATCTGTTGGCGCAACCGCTCGATGAGGAGAACATCATTCTCACCAAGCCGGTACAACGACTGCATGAGCTCTATCAGGGCGCAGGCATGGGCTCAGAGCTTGCCAGTTCCCGCAATACCGCCTGGGGGCTGGTCAATGCGGTCACTGAATACGTGGATCACCACCGCCGTGCCCGCAGCCAGGATCACCGGCTCGATTCCGCCTGGTTCGGTCAGGGTGCCCAACTCAAATCCCAAGCCCTGAATCAGGCAATCACTCTGCTGCAGTAATTACGCTTCCCCATTCAAACCGCATAACGACCTCACCCGGACTGGCGCAAGCCAATCCGGGCGTAGCCATTTATGCCGTCAACAAGGAATAGTCATGAAATCAAAAGCCAAATACGGCCAAGCCCTGCGGCTAGCCTCTACTACCCAGTTAACCCGCGAGCAGTGGCTCGCTATCCGTAAACTCGGCATTGGCTCCTCCGATGCCGCCGTCGCAGTGGGGCTCTCCCCCTACAAATGCCCGCTCAGCCTCTGGCTGTAGAAGACCGGTCGCAAGGAGCCGGAAGATATCTCCCACAAGGAAGCGGTGCTGTGGGGCATCGAGCTGGAGCCGGTATTGGCGCAGGTCTATGCCAAACGCACCGGCTATAAGGTGCGCCGGGTCAATGCGGTGCTGCAACACCCCGAGCAACCCTTCATGCTCGCAAACCTCGATCGGGAGGTAGTCGGCCATCCCGATGGGCCGGGCATTCTGGAGATCAAAACTGCCAGCTATCACAACGCTCCCCAGTGGGAGGAAGGAGTGCCGGTGGCTTACCAGTGTCAGGTACTGCATCAGCTGGCTGTTACCGGCCATGACTGGGCTGAGGTGGCAGTGCTGATCGGCGGCCAGGATTTTCGGATTTACCGCATCGAACGTGATGAGGAGAAGATCCAAGATCTCACCGAGCGGGAGGCGCAGTTCTGGCAGATGGTGCAACAAGATCAGCAGCCTGAGCCTGACGGCTCCAGTGATGCCGCCAATACCCTGAGCTGGCTGTTTCCGCGTGACGATGGCCAGACGGTGGATCTCTCCGATTCCCTCGAGTTCAACCAGCTGTTTGGCGATCTGCTGCGATTGCGCGAGCAAAAGGAAGCCGTCGAGCTGCAGGAGTCACAGCTCAAACAGCGGCTTCAAGCCACTTTGGGTGAAGCGACAGCCGGGCTGTTTGCCGACGGCAAGATCACCTGGAAACGCAGCAAAGACCGGCTGGCGCCGGATCTCGATAAGCTCGGTCAGGATCATCCCGACCTGCTCACCCGTTACGTCAAACCGGTACCCGGCGTGCGCCGTTTCACCATTCACCCCTTGAGGCAAACACCATGATCAAAGGACTGGCAATTACCCCGCCCGTGATTGGGCGGATCTGCATCGGCAAGCTGGTGCAAAAACAGGATAAGTGGGTACCGGAGAAGGACGACAGCTTCACCCTCACCACCCAGATACATCAAAAGGGGGGATGGTTGCTCCATCCTCTGCATCAACACTACTCATCGCAAAAGAATAACCAAGGACAGGAGCAGACCAAGATCCGCGCTATTCCGGTGCGCGTGCTGTTCAACGACAGCGACTTGAATCTGCGGGCGGAATACAGCGCCTTTGACCGGCAAACCGGCAGGCCGCTCTGTGTCGGGAATGGGGAAATGGCAAGACGCGTGGGGGCACAAGGCATAGAGGAGGTCAGCTGCCCTGGACCTGAGCGCTGCGCCTTTGCAGGCCAACAAGGCTGCAAGCTGTACGGACGACTGAACCTGTTTGTGGAGGGGCAAGGTGATGAGTTGGGTAGCTTTATCTTCCGCACCACCGGCTACAACTCGGTTCGCACTCTGGCTGCTCGGCTGAAGTACCTGGAGGCTGTAAGCGGGGGCCATACCCGCTATCTGCCACTCACCCTGCGGTTGCGAGCCAAGAGCACCACCCAGTCGTACCGCACACCGGTCTACTACGTGGATTTAACCTTGCGGGAAGAAACCAACCTGACTGAGGCAGTCAGGCAATCACAAGAGGCGGCACAGCGTGACCAGGAGGCGGGTCTCGCCATCGACCAGATGGAGCAGGCCGCGCGTGAATTGCTGCGTAACGGCCAGTTTGAAGATATCGATGAAGAGGTGCCGATGCTGCTGGAGGAGTTCTATCCTGAGCCAGAAATGATAGCGTCATCTTCCACCTCACAGCCTTTGGCAACCGTAACAGCACCAAAACGCCTCAGCCCTCGTTCCTCGCCCCTGACCAGTAAACTGGGTAAAAACGCGGCCCCTTCACCGCCTACGCCTGAGCCACAAAGCCAATAACTTACATTGGCATCTTGTTACATCCAATCAAATCAATCCGTAGCACAATATTCTGCTACCCATCACGACGGGACGTTTATCACAAAGCGTCCCATTATTTCTCTCCATCGCTGGTTTGGGGTCAATAGATCAAGCCCTAGTGACACTCACGAAATCGGCACTCATTTCATCTATTTCCCTCCATTTTCAGGTCAAGAAGGTCTCTTCGAGACTTTTGACCATGGGGGTCAGTGTACCTTGCCCTATTGACCGGGAGGAGACCATGGCACTGGTAGGTTACGCACGTGTTAGTACGGGAGGTCAGAGCCTTGAAGTCCAGCTTCGAGCGCTGGCCGAATGCAATAAGGTTTTCCAAGAGAAGGTTAGCGGTGCCAGTGATGATAGGCCACAACTTGCTCTCCTCTTGGATTATGTGACGGAGGGGGATGTGGTGATGGTTACCAAGCTGGACCGTCTGGCTCGTAATACTCGTCACCTATTGGAAATATCAGAATTTCTACAACACAAGCAAGTTGCATTGCGGATATTAAATCTGGGGATTGATACCTCAACGCCTACCGGCAAGTTAATGCTCACCATGATCGGTGCTATCGCAACCTTTGAACGAGAATTGATGTTGGAGCGGCAAGCTGAAGGTATTGAGTTAGCCAAGCGCCGAGGTGCTTATAAGGGGCGTAAGCCTACTGCAATGGCAAAAGGTAATGAAGTTCTGGCACTGGTTGCCAAAGGATTACCCAGAGCTGAAATTGCCAAGCGCACTGGGATCAGTATCTCCAGTGTGCAACGCATTCTCAGATCTCAGAGCAACTGAAAAAATAGTGTGGTTTACCGTTTCTGACTATAGCCATACACATCTATTTGATCATAGTTATTCAGTGAGATAAAAAATGAAAAAGCTGACATTCTGCTTACTACTAACGCTTATGTCTGGAAGTCAATCAATACAGGCGGCGGAGCCATTCACAGGCTTTCTGCCTGCACTAGTGCAGGACAAAACAGGAAAGCCATTTTGGTGCAACGCACATTTAAATTTAAACAGAAAATGCATCGCAACTGAAATAAGTAATCTTTCTATGGTCATTGTGCGCAGTCAACCATTTGGTGAGTGTGAAGCAGGTATGTGGGGGTGGATCGCCACAGCAGGCTCCCCACAGAAAATTGCCATTGGTTACACAATTACGCCTGATGAAAAATTCAATATTTCACTGAAAGATATGTGTCGACCTGGCACTGTTGTCAAATTTCAACCAAATAAGAGGTATAAGAATGAGGAAGACCTGGTTGGCTTTTACAATGGCAAAGAGATATTCAGATACCTTGGGCGTAAATAACTAAGTGGTTTAAGAGAAAGTAATTGTCACGAGGATTTCTATGAAAGACATACATCGGTATTTATTGGCCTCCACACTGATATTCTCGGCCATCGCCTGCAGTGCCCAAGAACAACGTTATCTCTCTATCCAGCACACTGACACCGTCTACGCCAACCAAGGCGTCTGTGCGTATCACTTCTCTTTAGATAGTGGTGGTGCAGACGAATTTGGTCATTTGTATATCACGCTGCAGTTTAATGACAAAAAGGGCAAATCGCTGGCCGAGTCAACGCTGGAGGTTGAGCCATTCGGTGGGAGCGACGCTACCCGCTATGGTAGTGGCTTGACAGAAGTGGATTGCGCCCAGGTAGAGCAGGCCAAGTCAATCGCCATTATTCAGGCTACCGAGGTGCTCGCTCACAACCAAGTCACCCGACTGCCGATATCTACCTTCACCCCTGAGTTTCATCAACCACTGAAGATCACCGTGGGCGACTAGTAGCCCATTTAAGAAAAACAAAGCCAAAGGGCGTCACCATAACGGTGACGCCCTTTTTCATTTCCAACCTTTGATGAGGATCATCATCTCATGCCACGACATTTCATTATTGGCGATCACTTAGTAACACCACAGCCTGAAGGCCACCATCACGGGCTCTTTGTTGGCCATGACCAGGTCATTCACTGTCGACCATCCCCTTCCGGAGAGCACTCAGGCCAACTGGCGCTGGCCTCGCTGGCTGAATTCAGTCAGCACTGCACCATTGAGGTCCAGCCCCATGCCCAACGTCTGTTCAGTCGAGAGGAAAGCCTGACACGGGCTTACGCCCGGCTCAATGAAGGAGAGCAGGGCCAGCTGTTTGCCAACAGTGAGCTGTTTGTCACTTGGTGTATTGAAGGGATTCAGCATCCCCCCAAGCTGCTGCAGACCGCTGTAGCAACGGTGGTGGCAGCCGAAGTCGCTCGTCACACGTTAAGCAAGGCGGCCACCAGTGCAACCGCTGGACTTGCTGCCAGTACGCTGGCGACAACGGCTGGCGGTAGTGGCGCTGCTGCAACGGTAGTATCGGTGACCGGTATTGCCACAGCCCCGTTGTTAGCTCCTCTTGCCGTGGGCGCCGTAGCAGCCTATGGCGTCAGCAAACTGTGGGATTGGTTAAACGACTGACCCATCACTTCAACGCAAAAGCAGGGGCTTCCCCCTGCTTTGAACTTAATGAGGAAACACCATGACTATTCCCTTTTTCCGGGACGGCTTTGCCCTGCCCGTTGACCAAGCATTGCTGGTTCTGCTCAACCAAGAAATCGCTAAAACCGAGCTCAATATCGAACGCTTAACCCAACTGACCTTCAACTTTCGCAACCCCGGCTACAGTGCTGAGCAAGGCGGCGTGCACCCGGTCGAGATCCGCCTGATCCGTGGACTTGATGGCTGGCTGTTCGATTACGTCACCGACTTCAGCTACCAGGGGCAGGGCCGAGATGCTGAGCTCTGCAAGGAGCTCGATTTCAACTTCCTCGATGGGGAACACACCATGTTGGGCTGGGGACCGCTGCGGCTGGCCGAAGCGCGGGAGTTGTTCGATATCTGGCAGAGCAACTTCATTGCCTATTGCCGGTTGGAGTGTTTCAGCGTCACGGTCGCAGGAGATTAGGAGGACACGATGAGCCAAGAATTAGCGCTCTCCCACTACTCACGTCAGTGGTTGGGACAAGTTGCAGCCAACGCCAAGCTAACCCCCACTCGTAGTGGTCAGCGTTGGCTGCTTCACCTGACACCGGATAGCCCACCAGCCCGTACAGTCACCTTACAAGTGCGCTGGTCTGGTGTGCAGTGGCAACTGCTCTCCATCACCAATGCCGATGACTGGCGAACCATGAGCCAAATGGTGGATGAGATCTGCATTGACCCCAAACGTCGCTGTTTCTGGCGCAGTCAAGCAGGCCCCGTGCCACTCACCGAGCAACCCCGCGTGCTGGCAAGCTTTCTGGCTGACCTGCAGCGTACCTGCATTAATCGCGGCTATGCCGTGGAGAGTGACCACATCCCCGACAAGAAGATTGAAGATGATTAATGCTGTGCTCGCCATCGAGCTAGAGGCTTACCTTAAACGTAATGGCCTGGTTGAAGCAGTGCATGACCAAGGCCAGCCGGTGGACGGTTACGCCCTCTACCTACGCTATGAAAATGAACGGTGTGACGCACTGGCGCAATGGCTGTGCAACCACCCGGATCACCGCTGGCTAAGCCAGTTCGGCACCCTACTAGCCACCAGTTACCGCGTTCCGTTGCACGACTACACCCCGCACACCCTGGCGGCCTGAACACAGCCAACCAAGCCTGCGGTCCCCCCCCATTCAGTAACCTATTAACCAACTACTTCGCCTACCCTGCCGCACCCCACGTGGTGGGACGATGGCGTATGGAGCACCATCATGTTGCATCACAAACTGATCGCCGGGGAGATCCCCGGCACCTATCGGGTAACCGACCTTGTCACCGACGACGACCTGCTCACCATCGCCCAAGCAGTTGCCCGTCAGAAACTGGCCAAGGGAGAAGCTATTACCGATAAACACGTGGCCCATCAGGCCCTGCAAGGGCTGCTGCAAACACGGGATCGCGAAGTCTTTGCGGCACTTTTCCTCGATAACCAACACAGGATCCTGGCCTACGAGGAGCTGTTCCTTGGCACCCTGTCCGCTGCGACCGTCTACCCCCGCGATGTCGTCAAGCAGGCACTGCACTACAATGCTGCCGCCCTAATGCTGGTGCATAACCACCCATCGGGATACCCGGAACCCAGCCGGGCAGATATAAAAATAACCCAGCGTCTACAGGATGCCCTGGCACTGGTGGATATCCGCACTCTAGATCATCTGGTCGTCGGTACTGAGGGAGTGGTATCGCTGGCAGAACGAGGGCATTTACAATGAATCCTCACCTTTAGGTTGTCATATAATTAAGGCCCACCAACTATGGTGGGTCTTAATTATGGTTTTATTTTTTGGCGTTGAACGCAACAAGCTGGTGCAGTATCACCAGATATATTTCAACCATGCATTTAGCTTAATGTTGTTAGCTCCTCAACTGCGACTCTTGTTGCACCACCATGTTGTGTAACTCGGGCCCGACACTTTATCTTGATTGCACCTCGTGAGAATGAATCATCCGAGGCCTTACTTGACCACACATAGGCTTCCCCTGCTTTAAGAAGAGACATACGTTCTGGAGTCAAGTTACCAAGAGCAGCATTGGCTTTTTGAATATGTTTCAGCCAAGCAGGAGAGTTAAACTTATGCATGATTATCTGGCTTGAAAGCTCAATAAGACTAACAGGAACAGATGGCGGGTCCTGGCTCGCCACCATGATACTAACCCCCTTGTGCCGCATTTCTCGTACAACCTCGATGAGCCCAGCAACCAGATCGGGACTTTCGATATATTTGTGAGCCTCATCGAACACCACCAGTTTGTTGAAGCTGCGCCCATCTATCCGGGCATCAGCGAACAACTGCAGGAGCACAACAAACAGTCCTAGTGCCTCGTCCTTCTCAATGAACTCGTCTCGTAGATCGACAATGATCAGTCGACCAGGTCTCACGACCTCGGTAAGAGATGTGCCGTCATTGATATACTCAGCGGCTAAATCGAGACGCATCCGAGCCAACTCCTTGAGGTGTTCTGGAACAGATGATGCGTCGATGCCCGTACGTAAGCCCTCAAGGGTGATGTCATCACGCATCGCTTTCATGATGCGCATGATCTGGCGGATATAGGTGGCTTGATTGCCTACGGCGCCCATCAAAAACTTCCAGTGCGAAGCCTTCAGCTCGGATGCCGAGAACTGCAAAGGCCGTACTTCGATGTCTGGGTACTCAGCCTGACGCTCTTCGATCTTGTCTGTTGGAACAAGAAGCAAGACATCTGCGAGTGCTTTTGGCTCCGCACCATATATCTCCTTCAGCGCACGAACCTGCTCTTCCACAGAATTCGCCCCCACCATCGACGTAAACTCAGGCTTGTAGTCCATCGTCGGGCTGTAGTGGAAAATCACCGTAGATAGTGGCTCGGGCAAACAGTTGATACCAGGGATCTGCAGCGAAGCCATCTCTGCCACGCAGCCCAAGGTGTAGCTCTTCCCGCCCCCCTGAACGCCAAACAAGCTGATGGTGTGGGTCTGATTGAGGTCAAGTGCAACCTTGCGTCCAGATACTTCACCAATCAGGCCGTACTGAGGTGTTGCACCTGTGGTGCCGAGCATGATGTCGTAGGCCACTAGGCTATCGGTAGCCTCGCCGTCTTGAGACTGCGACCGTGTAGCGAATGCATTCTGGGGAGCCACCTCCTCCGTAACAAGAGCTGGTGAGGGCACTTGTTCCGTGGTCGTATCTGAACCCGACGCGTCTATAGACGGTAGTGATGTATCAGGGCTTGCAGCCTGTACGGTGTCAATTGAAGGAGGAGTAGTTTGCACCAAGGTGGTTAGTTCAAGCTTCCGCACGGGCACGCTGGAAGCCACCTCATGTTGCGTTAATCTCCCCCTCGGGCGATCGTCCCAAGCGAGCGTTCGATCCCGTGGTGGGCTTAGGAAGGCTGCCGTTTCAAATGTAGGGACAGCCGGTGCCAACTCCCTGCGACGAAGCAGTTCCAGCGTGGCCTCTCTCACGGTGTTGGTAGAGCGTGAGTACTGGATACTGGCCACAGTCTCGGTGTCAGTAACGGCCGACTCAACCAACTGTCGGATCAAATCACTACCGATCCGATAGAACTCGATGCCATTTTCATGCTCGGCGGGTTCAGTACCTGGCTTGCTGAAGTCAAACACCACTGCACTTCGCGTGAATTGCAGGGTGTAAGGGTGTTCATCGAGACGTCGCAGGAAGTAGTGGGCTTCTTCAGCTGCCTCTGGCAAGACCACGCCGTAGCGTTCAGAGCGATCTAGGTAAAAGCCTAACAGCGCAGCAAGATCTCGATTCTTTATAGGGCGGTCAGGACGATCTACATCAGCCATCTTGGGGTCGAAGTGATAGGCCAATACGTGTTCGGACTGAGCGATCTGATCAGCGATTGACGCCTTCAACTGCGCGTATGCAGCTACATCGCCCACCTGACTGTAGCATTTCACTTCGACCAACCGGCACGTCACTACACGGCTTGATGGATCGAGATCGAACAGGGCAAGGTCAGTCCGCCGGAAGCTGACTTCATCGCCCATTTCCTCAGCGCTTTGTTTCAACGCCTTGTACAGCTCCAAGTGTGCGTCTAACGGCACGACGACTTGGTTCTGGAAAACGCCCTGGTGTTCGAGGAACAAGCGCGAAAGCGCCAAACCCATAGCCTCAGCCCGCTGGGAAGATGAGGACAGTAGCTTCAAAGCCAGCCGTCCAGACAACGAACGAAGCTGATCCAGCATTACCAAGGCATGTCGACCCGTGTTGGGCAATCCGTATTCGCTCAAGATCGGGATCAGCAAAGACTCAAGCTCTGCAACAGATCTCGATGTAATAGCCAAACGATGGCTCATCGCGTTCGCCATGTCAGGCGAGTGGTCGATCAAGTAGTCTGGCCGAGTGGCATGTCTGCGATGGTCAAAGAACTCGATTCCCAAGTTCCGATCAATCGTGAGCACCCAGTCACTGACCTCATGCACCTGATGAAGCATGGCGCGCTCATCTGCGGACAAGCTCAACGCAACCACTGGACGTGCATGTGGTAGGTATTGACTGCGAGCAAGCGTCGCCACAGCGACCGAAACCGCACGGGACACGCCCCCCATGAGGTCGGATAACGCCTCTGCCCCCTCTAGCGGCTGTGCGACACCATGAAGCGGACGACGTAACCAAGTGATGGACTGCTCGTCCTCCAGATAATCCACTTCGAAGGGCTGAACCAGTCCATGGACAAACGACGAATCATCACTGCCTTGAACATCAACTGCTCGAATTTCCTCTGCCGGGAACAGATCGAATAAGAAGGAGAGGTGCGCAGCATGCAAATCCGGGTCCTCACGGAACTCCTTGATCGCACGAATGGCTAATCGCAGCTTGGGGTGCAGATGGCTGTTGGTCGGTGTCGAAAAAGCGTCAGCCTCCTTTGCACTGGTTCCCGAGTCCGGCGACAAGAGTTCCAGCAAAGCTTCCCCGGTCGAGGGAGCTCCCGGATCAAGCACGAAGAGCCGGATGTCGTAACGCAGATCGGCGAACTCAGGATGTCGCTGAAGTGCCAGCAACACCTCGGCCAACGCACCGGCACGCCCCGCATTGAAAGCGTTGATCGTCAGCGTCTCAACATACGGGTGCTGGACCAGATAACGTTGCACGCGCGCGGCAAGATAAGCACTATCAATGCTCGCACCACCGATGGCTGGCTCTGATAGGCCAAGGGCAGCGCACACCTCCCCAATCAGTCCACGAGGATCTTTCTCATCGGTCGCTGCGTACAAAGACCAGAACGGGTTGATGTTGTCCACAGCCAGAGCTGTACGTCCCAACTCCTCACCGAAAGGGACGACTGGAGGAAAAGCTGCGGGCGCCAGCTGCTTGATCACCGCGTCACGTGTGGGAACTACAAACTCCTTGTTGCTAGACCGGCTCTGCTCCATCCAAGCCTGTCCGAGATGGCTCCACGTGACGTGCCAATTGGCACGCAATGGATGTGTTGGCCCCAGCAGAACAGCATCTCGGCGCCTCCCTTGATAGTCTTCCAACACGAGGGTCACAGAATCGATGGTGAGCGCATAGCGAAGCTCATCCATAGCTTGCCGCGCAACGGCCGTCTCTGTGGAGCTGGTACGAGCAAGCACTGCGTCGATCCAAGCCAGATAGGCGGAGGCATAGTTCTGTGCCGGCTCCTGAAGGGACAGAAGATCGCTGGCCTGCATGATCAGCCGTTGATCACCCTTCAGTACAGCGGCGAACAATGTCTCCCGCGCCTCTCGAAACCGAGTAACCTCGTCTGAGACTGGCCACTGAAACGACGTAGTGGAGCGTGTTGCAACACCCGAAGCACTGATCGAAAACCTTAAACGGTTGAGACCTTCGGGGTCTTCTAAAAACGCTCGCTCCAAGTCAGCCAATCGGCTGGACACCAAGACGTTCGCCTTCCCCTCCTTACCCAGGCGAATCTCCAAGGTCTCTCCGCTGGCCGTGGCCTTGCTACTGCGTTCTACCCAAACGCAACCGGTAACAGTAACGGTATCAGGATCGCGATCCTGGGCTACGGCCGCAAAACGTGCACGCAGCAATGCATGCATCAAGCTCGCCTCACGCGGAACTGCACGCTGTGGTGGTTCAACCTCGACCTCATCGTCAGTGACCACGTAGAAGAGATCACTCTCGTTAGAGCTGGCATACACCTCAGATGAATCACCATTGAATTGAATAGGATTGCCTTCTCCGTCCGCGAGAGGAATGCGTTCACCGTCTTCGGTCTCTGCATACACCCGCACGTAGTGCCAGCCTTCTTCCCAGTCGATCTTGCCAATCGAAGAAAAAGCAATCGTGCCGGAGTCGGTTCCTTTGGTCCAAGCTGCTTTACGCCTACGCAAACCTGTCGGCCCGTTGTCTCGCGACACAACCTCCGCTACAAACCGTGATAACCCTTCGATCTTGGAAGGCACTGGGTCAACACGGAAAGAGACACTGAACTTTTTGAGCCCGGTCTTTGAGATGGGCAGCACCTTATGCCCGATCAACTCGGTCAAGCGGGGATCTTCATTATCATCCTTCACCACAGGCAGGTCAGGCAGCGCGACATCGCCTATGTAGATCGCGTCCGGATTGACTCCTCCGTCCTCGAACAACCATTTATTGAAAGCTAGTCGCCAATTCACACGGTCGCGAACGATAGCTTGCGTCCACTCCTTGGGATTGGATACGCCGATACGGAAAAAGAATTCACCCAGTTGCTTGCAGAAAATGGGATCCAGCAAGCCCAGCTCAAGAGCTCGAACGCGCTCCGTCTTTGTCGACCATGTCACGCGCTCCACGCACTCCCGGTTGCGAGCCACCCGTATTGGCGCGCTCTCTGCGTGCAGGAACAATTCAAAGTCTGGCACCAGAGCAAGCTCAAACAGCGCAGCCCCCATGGCGTCCGGATCAAACCCATTGACCTGGCAGGTGAGCAGGTACCGCGCTACGGCAGCGTCATCGGCATACCGCCACCGGGATTCACGCCGCCGTAACTCGCTCAAGCAAGCCTCTACGGCCATGCGCAAGTTGGCAGGAACTTGGGCAAGCAACTGCCCGCTCAGCTCTGCATAAGCGCCATCAATGGGAATCTCTTCAAACGTGGCAACCCCAAATGAATCTTCCGCTGAGGCACGTAGGTCATTCGGCACGAACACCAACAACGGAGGTCTAAGCTCATCGTTTGGAAGCGGGTTCCGCAACTCAACCAGTTTGGTACTGCTGACAGCCATGTCCGGCGCCATCACTCGCAAGCTCTCATCTGCCAACACTACGACGTTCGCTGACGGCACTGCAGCCCGCAAGCCACCAGCCAAACGGATCATCAGCTCCCGATCCAAGTCGGTGACCCGCATGCAATGACCAAGCTCGCGGGCAGCAAGCAGATGAGATAGCTTTGGAAGCAGAACAGATTCCAGTGCAGCGTTCAATTCTTGACTCGTGAGTTCACGTAGTCCCTGGCTCATGAGCACGCTCCTTCATTTCGTTCTGCAATCGTGTAGCGCGGCACCACTGTCTGGGTCACGTAGGCATCAGACAAATCTCGATAGAAGCCAATCTCGCGCAGGCGTCCGGTAAATGCCTGCACATTGCTGCGTAGTGCTTTCCGTTCGTCAATAGTCGGTGAGCCCTCACCTGGTGGCAGCTGATCGATGTACAGCCCATAGCGTTCGCGCAAGAATGACAGCAGGTCATCGATCCGCATCTCGCCGGTGAAGTAACCCAGATCTCCACCTGGCCTCAACACTGCGATCTGCAGCAACACCTCCAGCAGGCGGCTCTCCAAAGTAAATCGCCGAGGCGCATTTCGCGCGCGGGTCTGAGCAAGCAGCGCCCCCGACTTGTTCTTCAGCATCGTCGCGTCCAACGACTCGATGATGTACTTCCGGTGGAAGGAACCACGCAGAGCCACCAGAATCTCGATGTAGGTCTCAAAGTCCGATAATCCCATCTTTGTTATTGCCTCGACCTCTGTATCCAGGCCTGCATCACCTTCGGACAAAGATTCCAGCAACCCAGCCAGGCGCTCACCGAAGAACTTGTCCCGCTCTTCCTCAAACGGTTCTCCTTGAAGGCTATACAACTCTCTCACCGAGAACACGGAATTCAAGGGCCGAATCAGCTTGCCTCGCCGAACGAGGTGTTCAGAAAATTCGTCCAACTTCTTGGCGACGAAGTACGCTCGCACAAATCCAGGAATGCGCCGGTAGTAACCATCTGCGCTGCGCTCAGCCAGTGCTGCGCTTGCGGACTCTGCGCTACCTGACAAATCAACAAACAGTCCCAGCTTGTAGGGGCAGTCCCCCTGAGGCTCGCGTTGCTCACGGGGCTTCATGGGGCAAGCAGATTCGGCGCACAGCGAGTTGGCTCCCTCAAGTTTCTGCCAGGCAGGCAGTAGCTTCAGCAGACGAAGGTGGTACAACGCCAAGTGGAACGACAAGAGCACCTTCAGGTACTCCACCATCACCGAGCGCGGCATGAAAGGCTTGTAGAACAACAGTCGCTGAATGTCTTCGGCCATCAGATCGGCTGAGCCTATGCACACTGGTGCGAACCGATCTCCGCCAGCGCGCGTGTCTGCAGTGTCCTTCCTCTGCGACAAGAAATGCAGCAGCGTCGCCGTCTCTATGTCTGTCAGCGCTTTGTCGTTCAGCTCTCGCGTGAGCTTGTCGAACCCGTCGAAGAAAAAGCCCTTGAGATGCTCGATGGTCTTGTGGCCTGCGAGGTGGCGTGCGTGATGCAGCATCTGATAGAGATGCTGTGCAGCCCCGTAGTCACGCGAGTGCTTCGGATTACGAAAGCGATAGGTGTAGCCGTGCAGAGGGCGTGGCCCCGCCACAGCAGAGTTCTTCTTGCCGCGGTTCACGATGTCCATCAGATGCGTTTCCACCCAACGCTCTACTATGTCTCGATGCTGTGTGAAGCCCAAGAACTTGTCGCGGGCATCGAGGATGTCATCGACGAACTTGTCCACAGTCAGTTCTCGTTTGTCGCGGAAAACGCTCGGGTAGCCGCCATGCTCCAAGCGCTCGAACAGACCCGTGAGCACCCGATCCATTTCAATCGTCTTGAAGTCGAGATAGCTGATTTTCGGGAGCCGGAACTCCCTGTCCTTTTTCTGCAATGCCATCAGTTCCCCCTAGAGCCGATCTCTGCGACTTCTTCTTGGCGCGCACCAGCCACCGGTCCGTGCAGCAATCGCATCTCCACCCGCCCATCGTCATGGCGGGCCAAGCAGTAGAAGTCGTGCCCCGTGGTGGTCAGCAAAATTTCGCGGTACGGCTGTGCGTTGAGGCTATTCTTGAACACACCGAGACAGAGATAAAAACCCTGCATCTCTTCAACGCTAGGCCGATAGCCTTGATTCAGGCGCACTAGCATTTCGAACACATCGAGGTTGATGATCAGTTCGCTGCTGATGGCACCTGAGCCCTGGCCTTGGTACTTCAGCAGTAGACCGGTCGGCAGGTGTTCAACGAAGCGAGCCTTAGCTGCAAAGTCTTGTACCTGAAGCCCAAAACCCTCCACAGGGAAGAGCCGGTAGCTGCGTATCGTACCGTGTTCGACCTGCCGCAACTGCAAGGCTAGGCTGGCTCCAAGTCGCTCTGGGTGCAGCAGCCCTTCCCCTCTGTTGATGGCATGCAGGATTTCACTCGTGAGCTCATCGATGGGCATTTCACCTCGAACAATCTCCACCATGCGCTTGGCGGAGCGATAGGGCAGCATTTTTTCCCAGCTGGCGTCACGCCGCTCAAAGAAGTGCTTGCGGCGTGCCATAGCCACATACTCACGATGTTTACGTGCCCGTTGGCGGACTGACAAGTCCGAAACGCCACGCGGCAGATCACTAAACAGGCGCCTCAACACCTCGAAGTCAAACTGCCCTCGGCGCTCGAAGCGGAACAGAGCACGATCATCTGGTTGAACAAAGTCCAGCCCTCGGTCGAAGCGGGGATCTTCCTGCTGGCCTATATCCAGCTCGCTCAGCAGCGTCAAGAGCCGGTCTGATGTGGCTTGCCCGCCCCCCATCCAGCTGTTGAAGTAGAAACTGCGCACCAAGTCATCGTGCTTGCCAGAGGTGTAAAGAGCATGAATTTCACTACAGTCACGGTTGCCAATCAGCATGAACGACAGAGCTGAACGTAGGTCGCGCATGGTGATGTGCAAACGCCCGCGCAAGTGCGCCATCGTGTAAAGCGTCTTGAGGCGTTCTAACAAACGCGGCCCGGCGATCTCATCCTGGAAGCTGCGCGCGTTATGCAAGGCGTAGCAGTTGCCCTTCAAGTCACACTGCTCGCATGCGGACCAGTTCTCGGGACGAACGATGCTTCGCAGCGTGCGCTCCAGAATCGATCCGCCTTCCGCATCGGCCACAACACTGCGCAGGTTCAGGTTCACTACCGCCACGCCTAATTCAGCTTCCCCGGTAGAAAATGCACGTCGAACAAGGGCCGCGAGTGCCAAGAAGTCCCGCTCATGTGCGGCCAAGAAGTCCACCAAACGGCCTTCGTTGATCGCTATCAGTCGCGTCTCTTGTGGCCTCCAGGACTCTGGGTCGTTGCCCTTGAACGGGGCTAGGAAATCCAGCAGCACCTGGTTGTTGTCTTTGTGGCCCTCGTCTTGGCTACCGTCGTAGTTAATCAGGTAACGATTCCCCTCCAGGCTCAGTTCGCTGCCGTTTGCCAGACCACGATTGGCAACCCCGCCTCGGGCTTCGACCTCTTTCTCCAGCCGTTGCAAGAAGGCGGTCTTGCCATCGCCTGCATTGCCCGAAATCAGCACAAGCCGGAACTCACCCTGCAGCACAGCAGGCAATAAGGCCCGGTCCAGCGCGGTGTCCACATAAGCAGAGAAACCAAGTGCGTCCATGCCCCGCGTTCCGGCATTGCTGCGGCGGCTTTGGCTGTAAAGTGTCAGCAGGTGTGAAACGAATGCGTTGGAGTTAGGTGCCGATTTAGCAAAGGCAGGCTGCCCGTTGCTCACCCCCGTCACCATAGTTGCTAGGCTAACAGTCTGCACTCGACGAGCATGGCGCACATCTGCCAACGCATCGCGAAATTCAACAGCTGCGTGGAAACGCTCTGACCTGCGAGGCGCGATGGCCTTAAGTAGCACGTTAACCAACTCCGGCGCTAGGTCGGCAAAGCCCGACAGTTCACGCGGGTCGGGCGCAGGCTTATTGATGGGGGGCTCTGTCGTATCCCACGGGTAGCGGGCCGTCAATGCCTCATACAAGGTCAGACCCAGCGCATACAAATCACGGTCCGCGCGCTCACTGTTGTGCGGAATGACCTCCGGATCAAAGTCCGGCGGTAGATAGCGCCGAGAGCCCCCTCCAAGCGACTCCTTGTCGTCAGCTCGTACCGACACATTGAAGTCGATGATCTTGGCCCCCTTTGGCGTCCACAAGATGTTGCGCGGCTTAATGTCACAGTGATGGAAGCCCTGCGCATGAAGGTGCGCCAGACCCTCAATCACCTGCTTGCCCAACTCCAGCGCATCTTCGGGGGACAACAGGCGGTCGTGGATCATGTCACCAACATCGGCCCCTTCCACGTACTCAAACACCAGAAAGGGGATGTCACGCCCAGGAATAACGTCCGCATCCAGCACACGCACCACGTGAGGGTGCTCGGGAATGTGCACCAGGTGGCGGTATTCCTTCTTAAGGCGCTCCAAGGTCGAGTGCCGATCACTGACGATAAGCTTCACAGTACGCGCCACGTCACCCAAGGTGTCGATCACCTTGTAGACTACTCCGAAGCTACCGCGCCCGAGCTTCTTCTCCACGATGAACTTGTGGGTTAGGCGATGGCCTGCCGTCAAGTTCAGGTAGTCGGTTTGGGCATCATCGACTTCACAGACCTCGGGATTCGGTGCCTCTGCAGCTTGGCTGGCTGCTTGCGCCACGGGTTGCAGCAAACCATTCAAAGCGGCCAGCGCTGCCGATGCGGTCAGCCGCAGGTGCTCATCAAAAGCGCACAGGCTCTGCAGCCAAGCGTCAAAGGCCTCGTTCAATTCCGGCCGCAGTGCTGAAGGCTTGTTGAGGAACTCCCCAGCCCGATCCCACACTGTGGTGGGCTCACCGGCAAACGGTCGCTCTCCGGTGAAGAGTTCGTAAAGGATAACCCCTGCGGAGAAGATGTCCGATGCGGTCGATGCGGCACCCGGCTCCCGGAACGCCTCGGGCGCTACATAGGCCTTCTCCACCAAATCAACAATGTCCGTCGCAATCGTCCGGCTGCGGTCCACACCGGGCTTGGCGAAATCAAAATCGGTGATGCGTGTCGTGCCATCTTGGCCAATCAAGATTGCAGCAGGTGTCAGGTTGCGATGCACCACCCCATGATGGTGGGCATGAACCAAGGCCTCCAACAGATCTTTGGCAACACGCCACTTCTGGTCCAACGTAAGCGCTAACTGGGGCCGAGCCATGTGCACAGTCAACGCCTGACCCGGCGCATCGTCCAGGATCAGGATGAAAGACTGGTCGTCATCGGTCGGGAAGAAATCCCGCGCAGCCACTATGTTAGGATGCATGGGCAGCTTGGACAGCGCCCGGTAGGCATTGGCAATGCGGTTGACTTGCGCCTTGCACACGTCTTCCGGCTGGTAGGGGTCTGCCTGGTACACCCTCAGCCGAGCCGCCCCCCCCGCGAACGCGTTCTCGGCGCGGAACTCGGTGTAGGCCTCTGCCGCCCCGAGCTTCTCTTTCACCTGCCAGTGCCCAAAGCGCAGCACAGCCGAAGCTGGTTTCACTACCTTCAAGGCGTGCAGGATCAACCCTTGTTGCTGCAGAATGTTCTTGGAGAAGCGCGCCGGAATGCGTGTGGCATCTTTGAAGTAGCGCTCTGCGTCCTTCAGCTTCACCACCCGGTCTGTATCCAACTGCTCACGGTCATTCAAGTGAGCATCGGGCGCGGTGAGCAGAATGGCGGCATCGACGTAGATGCCGTCCAGCTCATGCCGTCCAGGATTGGCCTGAGTCACCAACCCCTTCACCGTACGAGCATGGCCGCGCAGCTTACCCAGCGGTGATGGATACGGCGCACGCCCCTCGGGATACCACTTGTTGCCGTACACATCGATGGTGCCGCGCGTGCCCTTCACGTCGATCAGGTACAGGGCGTGCGGCGTCAGCAATGCGATGTCGATCTCGAAGCGCTCGCCCTGCCGCTCGATCTCGAAGTTGTGAAGCAGAACGAAGCTGTCTGGCAAGCGATCCCGCAGGTACGCAATGGCGCTGCGCTCTGCATCGTTGACCGGCTGGCCTACTGGGATCACTTTGGCCATCACTGCGCTCCCTGAATTAGCGATTCCACAATTCTTCTGGCGTCTAGTTCCAATTGCAAAGCCTCATCCCGAGCGGCCACAGCAGTCAGAACTTGATTGGCGATCTCCTTTTCTCTCTCTGGTGCCAAACGAGGAATCAGAACGGTTTTTATGCCAGCAACATCGAAATGGGGAATTGACCCCCCATAGGTCAAGCAAGATATTTGTCGATAAGCCAAGAGCGAGTTCAGGAATCCATAAAGATAAGCTGCCTTTTGCTGATCCTTTACGATCAGGCGCACAAGCATGTGGGTGGTCGTAGCCTTATCAAGATGCCTACCTACCCACACTGGGCGCCCTGTAAGCCCTCCTTCTTGCCCAAACGCCTGAACCAAAATCATCCCCTCTTTGAGGGTAACCTGATCAAATAGCTTCGTCGCTTTAGAGAGATAGCCTTTTGGCTCTGGTTCATTCCAGTAAAGGCTATAGCCGGTGAAGTAGGGAGCTGAAAATTCAGGGCCATCAACGTGAATTCGCTTGAAAATTCCCGGCAGGAAGACGTCATCGCACCATGTCTCTATCGAGGCGTGTGGCGCTCTGGATAAGGTCTGTCTAATTTGAACGGCGCGTGGGTTGTGATACTCGGCATCCATCCTAAGGCGCAGCTCGTCGCTTTGAACTGAAGATACAGAAAGGCTGGGCCGCTCATGCAGATCAAGACCAGGAAATAGATCATCAAACTCCTTAGCCACCAACTGAAGGCTTTTCGCTGCACGCCCTCGCAGTTCGGCAGCCAGTGCCACTTTTGAATGAACCTCCCGCTCTTTGGATTCGTCAAATCTCGGCACATCCAAGGTAGCAATATGCTCAGGCTCGATGTGCTGAATGATTGCGCCGTAGGTTCCTGCTACAACCAAAGGAACTCCGTACTTGCTGGTGAGGAAAGCGTACAAGTAGCCCTCCGGGATACGTTCTGGATTTGGCACAACCTTCAGAACATCTTGAGACGACCAAATCCCATCCATATCTGGTCGGACGTAAGTCATACGGCCAATCGTCCCAGAACAAGAAATCAAGGTTGTCCCTGGGCTCAATCGCAAATAGGACAAGCGTGAAGACTCGGCGTCTTTCTTCCGAAGCATTGGCAAGGTGCTCAGGTCAGCCAGCAACATCGCCCCGCTGCTTATGAATGGCACACCATGCTTCGACGACTCTACGTAGTTGCGCTTAAACATCGGGCCGTTAAATATTCCACCCGCATGCCCTGATGTAAGGGTGTGCAATGGATCTTTGCGTACTTTGATTTTTCGCAATGTGTCTCGGGCCTCTAGAGCACCTGACATGTATGGATTGCAGTCCAGCCGACGACCGCCTTGCTCCAGCCAGTCGGAACGTACGATGCGCGCATTCTTGAAACTCGCATAAATCATGCAGGTACCTCCGCTGGGAACCAAGTCCGAAACGCCGCATGCATCTCAGCAAAGCCTGCGTCTGTGCACCCTTTGATCGAAATATGCTCAGCCAGCTTTTGATAAATAGCGGATGAACGAGGTTGCCGGGTCTGCTTCAGCACCCATTCGGCGGCTTCCTTCGGTCGCGGTGGCTTGGCGGCGTCAGCCGGCCACCATCCGCTCTCAGCCAAATGCTGACGCAGCGACTTATCGCCTTTGTACCGAAGCACGTCTGCCACTTGCGGCTTGTCCTGCCACAGCCAGTTTTCCAACTCGGGCTCGATGGCGATCACCTTGACCGCATCCTCGGCCCAACCACTGGCTACCAGATTGGCCGTGATGTGGGCGACGATGGCGTCTTTGCCAGGCGTGCCTTCCCACTCGCAGTCCAGCACTACAAGGGCGCGCTGGTGGCTGCTCTGGTAGGGGCGCAACAACTCGTGGCCCTTGGTGTAGACGCCGGGGTCGTTGCCACCTTCGTCCACCAGCAGGTCGGCACCGACATCGGTGTTGATCTCAAAGGGCGCGCAACCGAGGCTCAGGTGCCAACGCTCGCGCTTGAAGTACCCACGGAAGGTGGCAGCCATATTGCTGTCGGCCACCAAGATGACGCAGGGGCGCTTGTTCATCATCCGAGCACCCCCGCTGCGAACAGGCTGCCAAGATCGATGCCACCTCGCCACTCTTGCAGGCGAGGATGGTCCGTCCCGGCGATCATCTCCACGCCGCCTTCGCTGGCCAGCCGTGCGCACAGCAACTGGTCCAGCTTTGCTCGTGCCAGCACCACAGGTGAATGCGATGACACCCAGACCTGGCTGTCGTACATCGATGAGAGCGATTGCAGGACCGCTTCAATGGCGCGCGGATGAATGCCGTTCTCTGGCTCCTCGGTCACCAAGATGGCGGGCTGCTTGCTGAGGTATGGCAGCAGCGTCAGCGTGAGGATGCGCAGGGTGCCATCCGACAAACCGGGTGACGGCACTTTGAAATCGCCCTTGTAGCTGACCACGAAATAGGCATGGTGGTCGTCCTCACGTTCACGCACTTCGATGTCCGTGACCTGCGGCAATGCGGTTTGCACATGGGCAATCCAGTCGGCATAGCGCTCGCTGCGGTAGTCAGCAGGCGCAGCATCGGGAGCCCCCTCGCGCTTCAGTTCCAGTGCGAGCCATGGGATGTTGCGGCCGTTGGCAGTGATGACCTTGGGCTGCCCCGGTGGGCTGGCTTGACGCATGGCCGACCAATTGGGCTCTAGGAACACTGCATCGGTAGTCAACAAGCTGTGCAGCCACCGCGCAGCGGGGTAACCCGCCTCGGACTCGAACAGCACGCGCGGCATGGCCAGCAGCGTCTCGGGCAGGCCGACCTTGACGGCTTTGGCGTGCGGTGTTTCTGGCT
Source organism: Aeromonas sp. s1(2024) (assembly GCF_040908005.1). NCBI lineage: Bacteria > Pseudomonadati > Pseudomonadota > Gammaproteobacteria > Aeromonadales > Aeromonadaceae > Aeromonas > Aeromonas sp. s1(2024). The sequence continues at coordinate 83,825 of NZ_JBFOCW010000057.1, forward strand.
TGAATTCCGACTCGTAGCCAATCTCGCGCTTGAGCGTGAGGTGCCACAGTTTCTTGCTCGCTGCCGTTGCCCCGTGAAAGCCCGCTTGTCGGCGGTCTGGTCCATCAGCTTCCGGGAAGAGGAAGAGATACTCGTAGGCCACCAGCAGTGATTGATCCTCACCGATGCGCAAGCCGATCTCGTAGCGGATGTGGGTCGGCCATTGACGGCGGTCTTCCTGCAAGGCTTGGCGCGAGCGCTCCGTGCGTTTGCTGGCAAACAAGCCTTCAAGCACCTTTGATTGCACTGCCTCAGGCAGGCGGGCTTCGACCGCCAGCGAGAAGTCGCTGCCGCGCCCAGCGAACACCAGTTCGTTCAGGCTGCCAGCACGCGGCGGCAATTCAGGGCGACGCTCCATGAACGGCGCGGAGACATTGCTGGTACGCAGCAAGTCACCCAAGAGAACGGGCAGGTCCAGCAAGGTGGTTTTGCCAGAGCCATTGGCCCCTACCAGAACGCGAAAGTCGCCGACATCGACGCCCAGGCGTTCGAAGCAGCGATAACGTGTGGCTTCAAGTCGCGTGATCATTTGCTGGGCTCCGGATGTTGGGCGCGGAACTCGGCATACGCCTTGGCGATCTCGGGCAAGTCGTCGTCGAGGATGCGCTCCTTGCGGTGCAGGGTGCGCACTTGCAGGCCACCGCCGATGCGGACCTTCTCTTCGTGGCTGACATCAACTAGGATTTCTTCGCCGTCAGGGTGGCGCTTGTAAAGCGTGTTGCCACGGCGGTCGAAGCCCACCTTCTCAGCGACAGCCATGAAGACGGGGTAGTCCTTCTTTTGACCCAGGTCTTCTGCCTTGATCACCTCTTCAGGCTTGCGCTTCAGGAAGAGCAAGCTGGTCAAGATGTTGACGTTGGCCTCGACGATGAAGGACTCGACGGGCAGGTCGATGCTGGCCAGCACCCAGCAATGACGCAGAATCCAGTAACGGATGTACTCATCACCAGGGTTACCCAAGATGCCATCGGGTAGGACGATGCCCGCCCGACCACCGGGCTTGAGCCACTTGACACAGCGCTCGATGAACAACACCTCGGGTGACACCGCAGGCTTCATGGCATTAGTCATTACAAAGCCATCGCCTTGGCGTTCCCAGCGTCGCGCCAACTCGTACTGCTCCAAAATAGTCTTTTCAGTGATCGGAATATCAGAGCCAAACGGAGGGTTGGTCATCAGTACATCGATTGACCCTAGCGGCATGTTGACCTTAGCCGGCGCTACTCCCGGCAAGTCTCCACGCGGAAACTCTAGCGAGTTCATGTGATAGAGGTGCCCCAATGAATTACCCGCCATCATCACGTTCATCTGCGCTGCGCGAACCAGGAAGGGATCGAAATCCGCACCAAACAAGTTATTAGCTGCAAAATTGGCCAGCCGCTCGCGTATGGATACAAACTCCTCGGTGTTCTCGTCGCCCGTTTTGATACTCTTCTCTTCGTGAAATACTTTATTCAGGTAATTCAGGGTTTCTACCAAGAAACCGCCCGTGCCGCAGGATGAATCCAGCACACGCTCGTGTTCCTTAGGAGCCAGCATTTTGACAACCAGGCTAATAGCACCACGCGGCGTGAAATACTGGCCGCGATCACCGCGCAGGTTAGTACCCACGATTTCTTGGTAGGCTGCGCCCTTGGCATCCACATCGGTGCGGCCAAAGTCATAACGAGCCAATTCAGAAACGATAAATGCGAGCGCCCTGTCAGACAGGGTGATTTCTTCATTCCCCTTAAAGAGAGCGCTGTACTCTTTCTTGACCTTTTCAAAGAGTGGCTTGATGCGTTGACGAATAGCCTTCTGGCCTACAGGTTCAAAGGGTTCGAAGGGGCCGACATAGAAGCCACGAGCTTCATTCGGTTGTTGCTCGTCATACATTTTGCAGAAAATGAGGTAGAGGAACTGCCAGAAGGCGGCGTCTTTCGGCATACCTTCATTGCCGTGTATGTAGTTGTGGCACCGCCGAAAAGCGATGCGCAACATTTCCGGGTCAGCGCGGCGCAAGCGCCCCATGGAGCGGCCTTCAACGCTGAAGGTGTCATCTCCCATGGGCCAGTCACCGATTGGATTAAGCCAAGTGTCGAATCGGGAGACCTCCTTCTGGAAGAAGAAGAATTCAAGGCCGTTGGTCCAGAGGCCATAGTGACAGCTTTCGGCTTCGGTCATTACGGCTTCTAACAGCTCAAATTCTTTGCGAGCCTCCTCGGGATCACGCATTCGGTAAGCACCCTTGGTTCCTACCTTTGGCTCTTTATCAACCGTAACTGCACGGTAGAGGTTGTCTATTATGTGTGGCTGACCAGACTTGAAAATGGCGATATCAAGCTTACGGTTTTTACCCTGTACCTTGACCTTGAAGTCAGGCTCCATGTCCTCAGCTGCGATACCATATTCATGAATGATGGCTCGTGCGACCCGCTGCCTAACCTTTTCTTTGTCAGTGTTCTTTACTTGAGCGCCGGTGATGTAATCGAAAATCTTTCCTTCTTCGAGCACATCAGCAGTGATTTTTGACTCTCGACTGAGGTCCGCCATGATAATTTTCCTACATAGAGCAAGGAGTACACAATCTGTACTCCTTGTCCTTTGGTTACCAAGATATTGAAATTGAGGATATTGTTCCACCAGCACTCTCAAACGGCAACACCTTAGGCGCGAAACCGTACCGCTAGAGAATTCGTGGTTCAGTTGGAAGTGGGAGTGAGCTGGCAAGCAAATCTGTTGTTAAGAAAGCGACCTACATCTCCAGACACCATAATCCGGATCATTCTTATCCATCCCAAGGCAAAAAAGACCTTCAAAAATGCGATAACAGGCATGCATTGTACGGCAATCATGCCTGAGACAGTAGGCCCCAAGAGCCCCGGTTATACCCATAGTTTGTAAGGTAGTTCTGGGTCGGTTAGTTGCGGGCTAGATGGTTACGCATTAGGATTCAGTACCTCCTAACGTCCGCTCTTACGCGGTCCAACAGAACATAATCTGTCTGGTATTGGCCTGCACTGCACCAGTCAATACACACAAGAGCATTGAATTTTAAAGAGTTATTTACATTTCTCACACCACCAGCCATTAGGGCCGTTGCCTCTATCTCCCCCACAGTGAGGGCAGGAACCCGGTTTGATAGAGGAGTACCACTGACGTTGCGTGTCGCTCACGGGTTGCGGACTGGCAACGGGGTTGGTCTGTTTCTGGGGTGTGCTGTTTACATTTGCGCCACCTCGCATGCTGGCGTAGGAATACCGTGTAGACGCTTCTGCCTTTTCTGCTCTTGCTATTCGTTTCGCACGAGATCTGATGCAAACCTCGCGATAGCAGTAGCCGTCAGCATCAAGGCGTTGGTGCTGTAGTTGGCAATTACGACACGCTGTCGGCGTAGATCGTGGATACTGCCCCCCATTGCTGGTCTTGTCGCTGTCTTGCGCAGCCCGTGCGGCATAGTCCCGTGCTCTCTGGGCGGCACGCTCCTGTTCAGCCAATCTCATCTGAGCCGTAATCGCCGCTTGGTGCTCGCGTTGCATCCTTTGCTTTGCCTCATACTGACGCCGAGCTTCCTCCAGTTGTTCTTGTTTTAGTTGCTGCTGTCTGGCTTTCTCCTCTGCTTCTTGCCGTCGCTGTTCGGCAAGCTGCTCCAGGGCGATCAGCGCCATCTCCTCGCGTGGGTGATAGAGCCAATGTAGGCAGTTGGGATTTTCGCTGAGAATCGTCAGCATCAAAGTCGTTGTGTCCATCCCTGCCGGGCGAGACTTATCGAACATCCGGTCGCCAAATTGGCTATAACAAACAGCCAAAACGCCTGTTTTAGGGTGTTTGGCAATGAATCGCCCAAGCCACAGCGGGTACAACCCTACAGGCTCGTGCGCGGCAGGAAAGTGTAGGGCAAGGTGATAGTCTGGTCGGGACACCAACTGAAATAGCCCTGCCGGAACACTATGGGTCTCTGCTTGCGGAACAAATTGAACGTCTATATCAGCATGGGCCTTAGCAACCAGTTCCTTGACCCCATCAAACGAGGTGTAATGGGCAGGGGTATTGAGCTTCACTACACTTTCCAGCTTAGAGAGCAGCATCAACCGCACACTGGTTTCAAAGGCGTAGATGCATTTTTCCTTGCTGTCACGGTAATGAGCAAAGCAGTGGCGGTTTTGCTCACCTTTTCTGGCAACGAGCAATCCTTTACAACTGGGACAATGACAACCGGCTGCAAGTCCTCTTTCAACATCATCGACCGAGACAATTGCACCGGTCTCGGTCTTTATTGCGAAGGGTATTTTATTCTGAAAGTCCATCAATCGGTCACCTGAATAAGCTCAACCTTCATTTCTGGTAAGCCGCAGAATAGAGTGGCAACGTTCTCTGCCTTATCACTTCACCTACCCCCTTTGAGTCTCTACCACGCTCATCTGCTTGCTACCCTTGTACTAAATAAATACACCTAATCGTACTACACCATCCCGAAAGCCTTGAGGTATAGAGCCTAGCGGCAAAGCCTGGCATGACCTTGTGATTGTGAGAGCAACCGAAGTTGAGCTGCACTTCGGCAATATGCTGGTAGAACGTGGTACAGGCAGCACAATCTTCTTCACCACACTGTGATTAACTCAGTATATGTCGCCTGTATACTCATGCCGATACTGGTTACATACACATGTCGCATTTTGGAGCACATATGACCCCCAGAGAGCTCACTTGGGATCAGACCCTACGCTTTCGCCTGCTAGAGATCGTGTTGCAATGGGAAGGACGGCTGACCACCAATCACCTAATGACAGCCTTCAATATCGGCCGCCAGCAAGCATCACGGGATATCAATCACTACCTGACCTACTACTCACCAGTAGGGTTGATCTATGACCGAAGCCTGAAGGGATACAAGCCCACCGAGCAATTCGTGCCGCGATTTAGTGAAGGAAAAGTAGATGAGTACCTGATGCTGTTACATCGTGAAAAACAGCACCAACGCCAACATGAAGCGGGGCTGTTGACCCTGCCGCTGATGGATTTGCGCTACGGCCATATCGAGATCTTGGATGTACCCAGCCGTCATATCGACCCCAAGATTGTGCGGGGTCTGGTGCAAGCGGCTCGCGGTCAGTTGCGGGTCGATGTCGATTACGTATCCCTCAGCTCAGAGGAGCAGAGCGGCCGCAATATCGTGCCCCACACCCTGGTCTATGACGGGATCCGCTGGCACGTGCGCGCATACTGCGAGAAGAAAGGGGTATATCTGGATTTTGTGATGAGCCGGTTTCGTGGGGAACCTGAGCTACTGGATACCTCCCCTCACGGCCGGGATCAGGATCTTGAGTGGAACACCCAGGTCACTGCGGTGGTCATCCCCAATCCAACCCTCAGCGCAGGACAACAGGCCATCATTGCCAGTGACTATGCCATGCCGGATGGCAAGCTGCTGCTCAACCAGCGCATACCTTTGATGCATTACGCGCTGGAGCGCATGCAAGTGAGCTATAACGGCGATCACGAACAGCATCCGCTGCTCTACCCGCTGGTGCTGGCAAACCGGGACGAGTTGGTAGCCAAGGGCTGCATCTTCAAGCTCCGAAGCCCGGATTTGCGCGAGAATTAAGGGACTTAGGGTGTTCCCAGAATAAAAACATGGCTACAGGAAGGCTAGCCCCGCTTGTACCTACTTACTTGCTCAAGAAAGTAGCTGCTCAGCTCACCCTTATGCTGGCTTGCTTCGCTTTCTGCGCTGGCCAAGTAACCGTTGCGCTCCTTCCATACCGCATATGCGGCGGCCTTCTCGACCTCGACCCGTTCTTGCTGCTCTTTCGGTAGGGCACACAGATTGTGACTCATACTGACCTCTTTGTTATTTGTTGGCGCCATGGTACGTCATCAGTGGCATGCGGGACTTGCGCTGGTTCAAAGGTGGTGCGCTATAATGGCTGTATATAAATACAGGTGTTTTGCCATGAAGCTGTTAACCCCAGACCCATCACCCGCCGAGGTGACCATCCCGCTGTTCTTACACCGCGCCTCTTGTGGCTTTCCCAGCCCAGCCAGCGACTATCTGGAAGGGAAGTTGGACCTCAACACCCACTGCGTGCCGCACCCTGCAGCAACCTTCTATCTGCGTGCCGAGGGGGAGAGCATGACCGGGGTCGGCATCTTTCCCGGTGACTTGCTGGTAGTCGATAAGAGCCTCACCCCGCGCCATGGTGATGTGGTGATTGCACTACTCGATGGCGGCTTCACGGTAAAGACCTTGCAGCTCAAGCCGAGGTTGCGGCTGTTGCCAGCCAATCCGGCGTTCGCGCCTATCGACCCTTTTATGAGCCTCTCCCTGGAGTTGTTCGGAGTGGTCACCCATGTGATTGGCAATCTGAGGCAGCGTGATGGCTATAGCGCTCGTTGATGTAAACAACTTCTACGCCAGCTGTGAGCGG